>CALLYR010000154.1 GCA_937859005.1 uncultured Paracoccus sp.
AGGCCTTGCCGCGGAGGTTGCGGCAGCACCCGGACTGAGGGCCGATATGGCGGCGGTCGGGCGGCGGGATGCGCGGCTGTGCGAGCTTCTGGGTGCATCCGGGAATGCGCCGCGGTTGGGACAGGGGCAGGCGCTGGGCCTGTGCTCCGGCGCGGCGGTGGCGTTGGCTCCTGCGGCAGGGACGGACCGTACGGGGGCTGCGCCGCCGAAAACGCGCGTCGGCCCGGCGCAAGCCGCTGGGTCCGCGCGCCCGGCCAAGGATGCAGCATCCGTGCGCACGGCCGCCCCGGTGAAGGCGGAGTCGCGCAAGGCGGCCGCCGCGCCCCGCGCCGCCCCTGCGGCCATGGGCATGATTCCCGCGGACGCGCGATTCGTGCAGGTGGGCACATGTGCCGATCCGGCCGAGGCCGAAGGCGCGATCCGCCGCCTGGGTCGCCTGGGCCTGCCGGTGGCGCGGGCGCGGCAGTCGCAGGGTGGCAGTCCGGTCCAGATCATCTTGGCCGGTCTCTTCGACAGCCGGCAGGCGGTGGTCCGCACGCTGGACCGGGTCCGCAAGGCTGGCTTCGCGCAGGCCAGGACGCGCAGGTGAGGGGGTGCCGAGGCAGAACCGTCACGGTGGGGCGCGCTCCCGAACGGCATACCACGGCATACCGATTGCGAATCCGGCGCGCGGGGCCTAGAACGCCGCCAACCGCGCAAGGGGGATGAGATGACGAAAACCACCCGCACCGAAACCGACAGCTTCGGCCCGCTGGAAGTGCCAGCCGACAAATACTGGGGCGCGCAGACCCAGCGGTCCATCCGGAACTTCCCCATCGGCTGGGAAAAGCAACCCGTTGCCATCGTCCGCGCGCTGGGCGTCATCAAGCAGGCGGCGGCGCAGGTAAACATGGCCTCCGGCAAGCTGGACCCGGAAATCGGCAAGGCCATGGTGCAGGCCGCGTCCGAGGTGGTCGAGGGCAGGTTCGACGACAATTTCCCGCTGGTCGTGTGGCAGACGGGGTCGGGCACCCAGTCGAACATGAACGCGAACGAGGTGATCTCGAACCGCGCCATCGAGATTCTGGGCGGCGAGATGGGTTCCAAGAAGCCCGTCCACCCGAACGACCACGTCAACATGGGCCAGTCGTCGAACGACACCTTCCCGACCGCGATGCATGTCGCCATCGGCATGGTCGCGCGCGACGTGCTGCTGCCGGGGCTGGAAAAGCTGGCCGCCGCGCTGGAGGCCAAGCGCGACGAGTTCAGGGACATCATCAAGATCGGCCGCACCCACACGCAGGACGCGACGCCCCTGACCTTGGGGCAGGAGTTCTCGGGCTATGCCCATCAGGTCCGCATGGGGATCGAGCGGGTCAAGCTGTGCCTGCCGCAGATCCATGAGCTGGCGCAGGGCGGCACCGCGGTCGGCACCGGGCTGAACACGAAGAAGGGCTGGGACACGGCCATCGCGGCGGAAATCGCAAAGATCACCGGACTGCCCTTTGTCACCGCGCCCAACAAGTTCGAGGCGCTGGCCGCCCATGACGCGATGGTGTTCTTTTCCGGCGCGCTGAAAACCGTCGCGGTCAGCCTGTTCAAGATCGCCAACGACCTGCGGCTGCTGGGCTCCGGCCCCCGCTCGGGTCTGGGCGAACTGATCCTGCCGGAAAACGAACCCGGTTCGTCGATCATGCCGGGCAAGGTCAACCCGACGCAGGCCGAGGCGCTGACCATGGTCTGCGCGCAGGTGATGGGCAACGACGCCGCCGTGGGCTTTGCCGGGTCGCAGGGGCATTTCGAGCTGAACGTCTATAACCCGATGATGTCCTACAATGTGCTGCAGTCGATGCAGCTTCTGGGCGACGCGGCGGGGTCGTTCACCGACAACATGGTGGTGGGAACGCAGGCCAACATCCCCCGCATCGAGAAGCTGATGAGGGAATCACTGATGCTGGTGACGGCGCTGGCCCCGACCATTGGCTATGACGCGGCCACCAAGGTCGCCAAGACCGCGCACAAGAACGGCACGACCCTGAAGGAAGAGGCGATCGCGCTGGGCTATGTGGACGAGGAAACCTTTGACCGCGTGGTGCGCCCGGAACTGATGATCGGACCCGAGGACTGATGGCCGAAATCGTCAACCTGAGGCTGGCCCGCAAGGCCGCCCGGCGCGACGCGAAACGCAAGGCGGGCGACGAAAACGCCGCCCGCCACGGCCTGACTCCCGCCGAACGGCAGGCGCAGCAGGCCGAGGCCGGCCGCGCCGCCCGCCGCCTTGACGGACACCGGCGCGAGGAGAGCGAGGGCGGCGATGGCGGCTGACCTCGTGGGGCGGAACAGCCTTTTGACGCCGCCGATGGCGTCCCCGGACAGGGAATGCCTGCTGATCGGAGGAGCCTGCTGCAAGGCCGGCATGGCAGGGAAGGGGGTCGGATGATCGACCTGCCGCCGCTGACCCCGCCGGTCAAACGCTCGGTCACTATCGACGGTCATCCGACCAGCGTCAGCCTTGAGGATGCCTTCTGGCGCGCGCTGCGGGCCGAGGCGCAAGCGCGCGCCACCACGCACGCCCGCCTGATCGCCGAGATCGACCGGGCGCGGCCTGCGGATGTAGGGCTTGCCACCGCGATCCGGCTGTTCGTGCTGGCGCAGGCGCAACTTGCGCAGCACCCGTCCGGCGACTAGAAGGCGCGGCACAAAGGGGACCGGCCGGGCGCGTGTCTGTCGCGCCCCTGCCGTCCCTGCTTTTCCATTCGGCGCCCCCTGCGGCGCCGCGCACGAAGGACGCACCTTATGGCAGGCCATTCCAAATGGGCCAACATCCAGCACCGCAAGGGTCGCCAGGACGCCCTGCGGTCCAAGCTGTTTTCCAAGCTGTCCAAGGAAATCACCGTCGCCGCCAAGATGGGCGACCCCGATCCCGAAAAGAACCCGCGCCTGCGGCTGGCCGTCAAGGAGGCCAAGTCGAATTCGGTTCCCAAGGACGTGATCGACCGCGCGATCAAGAAATCCCAGGGCGGGGACGCCGAAAGCTATGACGAGATCCGTTACGAGGGTTACGGCCCGAACGGAATCGCGATCATCGTCGAGGCGATGACCGACAACCGCAACCGGACCGCGTCCAACGTGCGGTCCTATTTCACCAAGCACGGCGGCGACCTGGGCCAGACCGGCTCGGTCGCCTTCATGTTCGACCGCGTGGGTGAGATCATGTATCCCGCCAGCGCAGGCGATCCCGACACGGTGATGATGGCCGCGCTGGAATCCGGCGCCGACGATGTGGAATCCGACGAGGACGGCCACTGGATCTATTGCGCGGACACCGACTTGAACGAGGTTTCGGCGGCGCTGGAATCCTCGTTGGGCGAATCGGAAACGGCAAAGCTGATCTGGAAGCCGCAGGCTCCGGCCGAGGTCACCGATCTGGAGGCCGCCACGAAGCTGATGAAGCTGATCGAGGCGCTGGAGGATGACGACGACGTGCAGACCGTCACCGGCAATTTCGACCTGTCCGAGGATGTGGCGGCAAGGTTGGCCTGACCGG
>CALLYR010000155.1 GCA_937859005.1 uncultured Paracoccus sp.
ATCAGGGCCGGCTCGCCCGCGCCGCGTCCCTGGTCGCCCCGCCGGAACCAGTTCCAGCAGCGGTTCGCATGGACCTCGCGCGGCTGCGCCGGATAGGCCACCAGCAGGCCGAACTGCTCGGCAACGACGTTCATCCACGTGCCCTTGGCGAAATCGTCCGGCGTCTGGCCGCAGCCGTGCAGCATGATCAGCAGGGGCGGCGGTGTCGTCGCTGCCGCTGCGCTGCCCGGCGTGAAGATCTTGTAGCGCCGCTGACCGTGTTCGCAGGCGTGGTCCGCCGTCCTGAAGGACGAGCCCTGCGCCGCCTTGCCGCGCCGCGGTCTGCTCGCGGCGGCCGCCTGCTTCGCCGTGGCCGTGCCGGCTGCCGCCCTGGGGGTCCTCGGCCGTGCCGCCGCCCCTGCCTTCGGGCGGCCGGGCTTGGCCCCTTGGGACGGCTTGGGCGCAGCCAGCCCGAGCATGGCGTCCAGAACCCCCGCCAATGCAGAGGCCTTGTTGCGGCTGCGAGATGCTTTCGCACGGCGCTGCCGAGGTTTGAACAATCCGATCATGCGACCTCAGCGGCGACGAGGTGGAGGAAATGACATGCCCGAGGCAGTGCCGCAAGATGTCCTGTCCGGCGCCCCCCCTCCGCCCGGAACCGGACCCGCGCGTCAGACCTGTGTCTGCGAGGTCAGACTTGCGGCACCTGCCGCCGGGATCTGCGGCCCGTCCAAGCCGGAATGCCAGCGGCGCCTGCCGCAGGTCCCGGCGGCAGTCACGGCCTCCGCCCCGATTGCACTTTGCGCTTTCATGGCATTGACTGGATGAGGGCCAGACGCCGTCGGCCCCGATGCAGGCCGACCGGCCCGGGCCTGCCCGCGGCCGATGGCCTTCAGGAGATGCCGCATGACCGCGCCACCGCTTCTCGGCACGCTTGAAACCGCGCTCTATGCCGACGATCTCGATGCCGCCCGCGTCTTCTGGACCGGCATCATGGGGCTTGAGGAGATCGTCCATGTGTCCGGCCGCCATGTCTTCTTTCGCACGGCGCGCGAGCCGCGGTCGCAGGTGCTGCTGGTCTTCAACGCGGATGCGACGTCGCGGCCGCCCGAGCCTGACGCCAGGTTTCCGGTGCCGCCGCATGGCGCACGGGGTCCGGGCCATGCCTGCCTCGCCGCAGCCCCCGCGGCGCTCGACGCCTGGCGCGCGCATCTGGGAGCCCGCGGCATCGCCATCGAAGCCGACTTCACCTGGCCGAACGGCGGCCGCTCGATCTATTTCCGCGACCCGGCGGGGAACTCGATCGAGCTTGCGGATCCGGCGATCTGGGCGCCCGGAGGACCCGGCTCGGACCCCTGAAGCCGGGCCGCGAGAACCTGTTTGGGCCTGCTGCAGCTTCTTCCGGCCGGAGGGAACGTCAGGACAAATGCGCTGCCCTTCCGGTCGTGGATCGGGGACGATGAAGCTGCCATCGCGAGCGCCACATGACCCCGGCCGCGGCTGATCTTCGGGGCTGTCACCATGCTGCCGGATCTCGCGCGCAAGCGGGAAAGGCCGATCCGCGAACGGCTGATGTGCGACATGCGGGTGCATACATGAAAGCCGGAATGAACCGAGCTGAAGATCTGCTGTCGCCTCTTGCAGGGTATCCAGGCACGGACAGGAGGTCGCACCCGGCTTTCGGCGACAACGCCCACGAAGGCGATGGGTCTTCCGGCGTGGACAGGGGCGGCCATCGGATGTGCGGCCGAAGTGGAGTTTGCCAATCTCGGCCCCCCGCCACGCAGAACCTGGACCGGCGACGGAATGGCGTCGATGAGGACGCTGCAAAAGGCGACGAGGACAATTTACCTTGCCGGATCGCCGAGGCGTGCTGCATATCCGCGAAGGCGGACGTGAAGATCAGAGGGGGGGCCTGTCTCGGCGAGCAGACCCAGGCCCGCATTTCAGAAGTCTCGACACCTCGGGAGGAGGTTACCTGGCCTTCAGTTTCCGCCGAATTATTTTCCGGCATTCCATGCATGAATCTGCAATTGGCATTCATATGTTTCAGAACTCCGGTCTTTGCGCGCAACGTCCTTGACGCCTCTCGGATGCGCCTCCTGCCCGTCCATTCCAGTCACTCAACGGAAAAGAGACAGGCATCCACGCCTGCCTCCTTGTGCCATCACGGCGGTTGCGCGGCTGCGCCTGTCAGGTGCCTTCGGCCTGGGAGCCGTTGCGTTCCTGCTCCAGCTGCCCGGCATTTGCGGCGGTTGCGGACAGCCAGACCTTGCCGCCGTCCAGCGATGCCACGGCGCTGAGCTGGACATAATGGTGGTGATCCCTGTCCTGCCCATGGGCCTCGTCCTTGCGGGCCAGCTTGATCCGATCGCCCTCGACATGGTCCACCTTGCCGACATGCACCCCGTCGGCGCCGACGACTTCCATATGTTCCCTGATCTGGCTTGCGTCGATCATCGCGTAATCCTCCTTTGTGTTCTGCCGGACCGTACGGACAGACATCACAGATGCAACGCGCATGGGCCGGAGCGGGTCCCCGCGCGGGACGATGAAACCGCATGCCACCGCGCGGCCCCCTGCGCGCCGGGGGGGTCTATGGCCCGAGCACCGCGAGGCTGGCGCCCGAGGCGTTCCGTGACCCTTCCCGCGTTCCGCCGCGCAGGCCGTGCAGGGGTGCGCGAGGGCCGCCGATCACCGCCAGCGAGGCCGCACCCGGCACCCGCGGACTGCCCAATGCCGCCCCCAGCAGCGTCAGGCGCCGCACGGGGGTCTCGGGCGGCGGCTCGGACCTCATGGCTGCAAAGCTGTTATAGGTTTCTGGCGCTGTCCCGGATGCCTCGAATCCCCGTCCCCGCAATGCCGCATGCAACTGGTCAAAGCGGGCCAGATAACGGCTGGCGCGTGCCGGCGTGCGGCTGCCGGCGCTGCAGACGGCCATCGAGACGGCGATGGGCGGCCTGCCGCAGGTCGAAGGCGGCGGCCAGCCGGTGCAGGCCGGGCGCGATCTCGTCGCGCTGCTGCAGGGCGCCGAGAAGGAGG
>CALLYR010000156.1 GCA_937859005.1 uncultured Paracoccus sp.
GTCATGCGCCGCACGCGCGGCGGCCCGCCGGGAGGGGCGGGGCGCGGGCATGACGAACAGGCGGTTGCAGCAGGACATGACGGCTTTCTCCACGGGCAGGATATGTGTCCCCGTTGCGCAAGGCGCAAGCGCCTGTCAGCCGATTCACGCCGCTTTGAGTTGAAACCGGACGCCCGAGCGGCTAGCGCAAACAGCAAATCCGCGATTGCCCGAAGGACAGGACGCATGAAACGCCGCGAAATGCTGATGCTGACCCTGCCGCTGCTGGCAGCCCCTTCGGCCCTGCTGGCCCAGCAGAAGGCCGCTGCCCGAACCGACCCCTATGCCCCGGTCGAGGTCCCGATCCGCGAGGGGTTCGAGGTCGGATCGATCGTCGTCGTGTCGAAGGATTATTTCCTGTATCACGTCATCGCGCCGGGCCGGGCGATCCGTTACGGCGTCGCGGTGGGGCAGGAGGAACTGGTCTGGAAAGGCCGCGCGCTGGTCGGGCGCAAGACCGAATGGCCGAGCTGGACGCCCACCCCCGCGATGATCAAGCGCAAGCCCGAACAGTACAAGAAATACGAAAACGGGATGCCGGGCGGCCCGAAGAACCCGCTGGGCGCGCGGGCGCTGTACCTGCACACGCCGGACGGACGGGATACCGCCATCCGCATCCACGGCACGACCGAGCCGAACTCGATCGGGCGGTCGGTGTCGAACGGCTGCATCCGCATGAGGAATGAGGCGGTGATGGATCTGTACGACCAGATCCCGATCGGCACGCCCGTTTACGTTTACTGAGTGCAGCCCGCCAGTTTCCGGCTGACCGGCCTGACGGACCCGGCGCTGGCCGGGTTCGACGACATCATCGACGTGCGCTCGCCGTCCGAATTCGCCCAGGACCGCCTGCCCGGCGCGATCAACCTGCCGGTCCTGGACGACATGCAACGGGCCGAGGTCGGCACGATCTATAAACAGGTCTCGCCGTTTCAGGCGCGCAAGATCGGGGCTGCGCTGGTCGCGGCGAATACGGCGCGCCATATCGCGGGGCCGCTGTCCGACCGGGACGGGGGCTGGCGGCCGCTGGTCTATTGCTGGCGGGGCGGGCAGCGCTCGGGGTCTTTCGCCATGATCCTGGCCCAGATCGGCTGGCGCGTCGCGCGGCTGGAGGGGGGCTGGAAGTCCTGGCGCGCGCTGGTGGTGGACCGCTGCGAAAGGCTGGGCCCGGCTGCGCCGGTCGTCGTGCTGGACGGCAACACCGGATCGGCCAAGACTGAAATCCTGCACCGCCTGGCCGCGCGCGAGGTGCAGGCGCTGGACCTGGAGGGGCTGGCCAACCATCGCGGCAGCCTGTTCGGGGCGATGCCCGGCGGCCAGCCGCCGCAGAAGCTGTTCGAAAGCCGGCTGGCGCTGGCGATGGCCGCGCTGGACCCGGCCCGGCCGGTGCTGGTCGAGGCGGAAAGCTCGCGCATCGGCGATGTCGTGGTGCCGCGGGCGATGTGGCAGAAAATCTGCGCGGCGCCGCGCTTGCGGCTGGATGTGCCGGTGGCGGCGCGGGCGGCCTATACTGCGCGGGCCTATGCCGATGCGGTGGCCGAACCGGGGCGGGTCGAGGCGACGGTGGCGCGGCTGGCGGATGCGGCCAGCGGCGGCGGGGCGCGGCGGGCGGCGGCGGAACCGCTCAAGACCTTTGGCCTGCACCCGGCCGAGCGGATCGCGGACTGGCGCGGCATGGCGGCGCGCGGCGACTGGGCGGCGCTGGCCGAGGGGCTGATGCGCGACCATTACGACCCCCGCTATCGCAAGCACCGCGACCGCTATGGCGCGATGGAAAAGGCGGTGATCCCGGTTGCGGACCTGTCCCCTGCGGGGCTGGAATCTGCGGCGGGGGCAGTCGAACGGGCGCTGGCCGCGCTGGACCTCGGCAGCGGGGCCAAGGCAGGCGAAAGACAGGGCTGACCGGTTACCTCTGGCTAGAGGGCCGCGCGAAACCCGCTGCGGCGCGCGGCCAGGCCATCCATGCCGTCGTGGCAAGGCGCAGGGCTGACCTGTCGCACCGGCACCTGGAATGAGGCCGCAACTGCGCGGGGCAGTCCGCGCCCGCCGCGACGGGACCTGGGCCCGACCCGCTGCCGCGTCGCGCGATGGCTCAGTCCGTGGCCGGGCCGATCAGGCTGTCCACCCATTGCGGCACCGTGGTCCCGGCGGGGCCGATGATGCGGCGGTCGAACCGGCTGGAAGGCCAGATGGGGTCCAGGTTCATCTCGACCGTTTCCGCCCCTGCGTCACGGGCCAGTTCGACGAATCCGGCCGCGGGCCAGACCTGCCCCGAGGTGCCGATGGCCGCGAACAGGTCGGCCTGCGCAAGCGCCCGTTCGATCCGGTCCATGTGATGGGGCCTTTCCCCGAACCACACGATGTCGGGGCGCGCGGCGGGCTTGCCGCAGGCGGGGCAGGGGTCATGCGGGTCCATCGCCGCGGGCGCGGGCCAGCGATGCCCGCATGAGGCGCAGAGCGCCCCGTCCAGCCGCCCGTGCATGTGGATCACGTCCCGCGCGCCCGCCCGGTCCAGCAGCGCATCGACATTCTGGGTGATGACCGTCACCCCCGGTTTGCGCGCCAGCCGCGCCAGCGCGCGATGGGCGGGGTTCGGTTGCGCCCCCGCCGCCGCGGCGCGGCGCATGTCGTAAAAGCGCAGTACCAGATCCGGGTCGCGGGCAAAGGCTTCGGGGGTCGCCACATCCTCGACCCGGTGGCGTTCCCAGAGGCCGCCACCGTCGCGAAAGGTAGGGATGCCGCTTTCCGCCGACAGGCCCGCGCCCGTCAGCACCACGATCCGCGCCGGCCTCGCGGCCGTCAGCGGGCGCAATAAGCCTCGGCCGTGGCGGCGAACTTCTTGTAGCGCGCCCAGAAGGCGTTGTCGGCGTCCGATTTCGACATCCGCACATCCTGCGCCTGCTGCGCGTCGCGGAAGAATCCGGCGGCGCGGCGCTGGTCGGTGCGCGACAGCGTCATGTCGGCCACCTGCTGGATGCAGCCGCACAAAGCCGGACTGCGCGCGCCGCGTTCGGACCGCACACAGGCATTGTCAATGGGACCGGCAACGGCCAGGGGCGCGGTCAGAACCACGGCCGCAGCCACGACGACGGGTTTGAGCATGATCGTGTCTCCCTCATTCCGGGCCGCGCAGGCGGTCTGTGCCGTCTTTCGCGCAGCTTTGTCGAGCATAGCAGAATCGGTATCTTCCGACAAACCTTACTGCTCGAATCTTGCCAAATCCTTTACGCGCAGGCTGCGGATGCGAAGCCACAGCAGGCCGGTCCTTTTCCGCCGCCCCGTGCTGCGCTAGCAGATTCCCATGCTGACCATCGGATTCGACGCCGACGATACCCTGTGGGAGAACGAGACATTCTTTCACCTGACCCAGGACGATTTCGTCGCCCTGCTGGCCGGTCACGCCGACCCCGATACCATCCGCGAACGCCTGTTCGCGACCGAGGTCCGCAACCTTGAGCTTTACGGCTATGGCATCAAGGGCTTCACGCTCTCGATGATCCAGACCGCGCTGGAACTGACCGGGGGCGATCTGCCCGGCGCCAGCGTGGCGCGGCTGCTGGATCTGGGCCAGCAGATGCTGCGCCATCCGGTCCGGCTGCTGCCGCATGTGGAAACCACGCTGGCGGCGCTGCGCGAACATCGGCTGGTCCTGATCACCAAGGGCGATGTGCTGGACCAGGAACGCAAGATCGCCGCATCCGGCCTTGCTACCCTGTTCGACCGGATCGAGATCGTCCAGCACAAGACCCCGCAGGCCTATGCCCGCATCCTGGACCGCGCGCGGGTCCGGCCCGCCGATTTCATGATGATCGGCAATTCGATGCAGTCCGACATCCTGCCGGTGCTGGAACTGGGCGGCCATGCGGCGCTGGTGCCGCAGCAACTGGCCTGGGCGCATGAACACGCGGACGACCCCGACGACCCGCGGTTTGCCCGGCTGGAAAGCCTGGCCGACCTGCCGGCGCTGGTCGGGCGGGTTCAGTCCAGCGGCACCGCGGTATAGCCCGCCTCGCGAATCAGTTCGGCGGCGCGGGCCGCGCCAATGCCCTCGACCGTGACCGTTTTCGACCCCAGATCGGCTTGGGCGGTGCCACCCGCCTCGCGGATCGCGGCCTCGACGGCGGCGGTGCAGTGCCCGCAACTCATGTCGTCCACCCGAAACTGCATGAATCTTCCCTTTCAATTGACCGGCGCGGCTTTCGCGCGCATATCCGCGCCACCATGACCCAGCTTTCCCTCATCCGCAATTTCTCGATCGTGGCCCATATCGACCACGGCAAATCCACGCTCGCCGATCGGCTGATCCAGCTGACCGGCACTGTCGCCGAACGTGACATGAAAGAGCAGATGCTCGACAGCATGGACATCGAACGCGAACGCGGCATCACCATCAAGGCCAACACCGTCCGCATCAGCTATCCGGCGAAGGACGGGCAGACCTATGTGCTGAACCTGATCGACACGCCCGGCCACGTCGACTTCGCCTATGAGGTGTCGCGGTCCATGCGCGCCGTCGAAGGCTCGCTGCTGGTCGTGGACGCGACGCAAGGCGTCGAGGCGCAGACGCTCGCCAACGTCTATCAGGCCATCGACGCCGGCCACGAGATCGTGCCGGTCCTGAACAAGATCGACCTGCCCGCGGCCGAGCCCGACCGCGTCAAGGCGCAGATCGAGGATGTGATCGGCATCGACGCCAGCGACGCGATTCCGATTTCCGCCAAGACCGGCCTCGGCATCCCCGACGTGCTGGAGGCCATCGTCCACCGCCTGCCCGCGCCGAAGGGCACGCGCGAGGCGCCGCTGAAGGCGATGCTGGTGGACAGCTGGTATGACGCCTATCTGGGCGTCGTCGTGATGATCCGCGTCATGGACGGCGTGATCCGCAAGGGCGACCGGGTGCGGATGATGCAGACCGGCGCCGTCTATGGCATCGACAAGCTGGCGGTCCTGACCCCGCAGATGGTGGACATCGCGGAACTGGGTCCGGGCGAGATCGGCGTCTTCACCGCATCCATCAAGCAGGTCCGCGACACCCGCGTGGGCGATACGATCACCCACGAACGCAAGGGTACGGACAGCCCGCTGCCCGGCTTCAAGCCCGCGCAACCGGTGGTCTTCTGCGGGCTGTTCCCCGTGGACGCCAACGACTTCGACGCGCTGCGCGACGCCATAGAGAAGCTGGCGCTGAACGACGCGTCGTTCAGTTCCGAGATGGAGACCTCGGCCGCGCTCGGCTTCGGTTTCCGCTGCGGCTTCCTCGGCCTGCTGCATCTTGAGGTGATCCGCGACCGGCTGGAGCGGGAATACGACCTCGACCTCATCACCACCGCGCCCAGCGTGGTGTTCAGGCTGCACATGAAGGACGGCGAGGTGCGCGAATTGCACAACCCCGCCGACATGCCCGACCTGATGCAGATCGACCATATCGAAGAGCCGCGGATCAAGGCCACGATCATGGTCCCCGACGAATACCTGGGCGACGTGCTGAAGCTGTGCCAGGACCGCCGGGGCATCCAGCTTGACCTGACCTATGCGGGTTCGCGCGCGATGGTCGTCTATGACCTGCCGCTGGCCGAGGTGGTCTTCGATTTCTACGACCGGCTGAAATCGGTGACGAAAGGCTATGCGTCCTTCGATTACCAGATTTCCGAATACCGCGAGGATTTCCTGGTCAAGATGTCGATCCTGGTGAACGACGAGCCGGTGGACGCCCTGTCGATCATGGTCCACCGCGACCGGGCCGAGGCGCGGGGCCGGGCGATGGTCGAAAAGCTGAAGGAGCTGATCCCCCGCCACATGTTCAAGATCCCGATCCAGGCGGCCATCGGCGGCCGGGTGATCGCGCGCGAGACGCTGGCGGCGTTGCGCAAGGACGTGACGGCGAAGTGCTATGGCGGGGATGCCACGCGCAAGAAGAAGCTGCTGGAGAAGCAGAAGGCCGGGAAGAAGAAGATGCGCCAGTTCGGGAAGGTGGAGATCCCGCAGTCGGCGTTTATTTCGGCGTTGAAGATGGATGGGTGAGAAGGAAACGGGATCAATAGATGCTTTCATCCTGTCACGTGTACGGCAACTATCCCTCTTCTTCCTCTTCTTCCTCTTTTTTGGCCGCATTCGGGCAGCGCGCCTGGATCGTCCGTAATGTCAAGATCCAGCTTTAGGCGGCTGAAGGACGTGCTCTGCCTTTAGGAACATTATGATATGTCCTTGGCCGGGCATAATTAAGTCCTTGTTGGTTACGCCCACTCCCTGAGTGCGCGGTTTGTTGGGAAATGTCTTTTGGTAGAGTTCGTATTCCACTAGTACCGGACATACCTCAGGAACGTTGGAAGCTGCATTGATCTGCAAGTCCTGAACATAAGTCTTGTATCTTACCTTTGAGTAAGCCTGACCCCCGATGTGCATGGTGCTTGTCCGGTGTCGGGTAATCTCGTGCTTCTTTGCCGGCAGATTTACGCTTTTCGTGGGCTCTCCATTGGTGGTTTCTTGTTTCTCTTTATATGTATGGTAGGTCGTGATTGGCTTGCCGTTGATGTTGAACTCGTTCAACTCTGTGGAAATTTCGCCGGCGCCTCTCTCGTAATTATATGTGTACGGAATTGTCTCCACCCCACTATGTGGGACAATTTCAAGCCTGCATCTCTCCTCGAACGTTATTATGCCGGTTTTTTCGTCGAACGATAGTACGCAATAGTCTCTTACTACTTCCTTGTAGTAATAGTTCTTTTCCTTCGGTAGGTAGGTGTTCATGATTGATGTATAAATAGAATCCTTCAGCTCGGGAAATCTCTTACTGCAAAGACAATTGGTAGCCCGCTTCCATATTTCTTCGATATCACTTCGACTTGATAAATGTTCCTCCCCCGTCATGACGTCGATAAGCGCATCTGCATACAGCCTCTTGAAAAATCTTGCTGTCGTGACGGCTGAGACGACGCCTCCTGTAATGATGGCAGTTCCCACTGTTTTCGCGGACTGGTCGTCAAAATAGAAACCTAAGGCGATAACCGCGGCGCCAAGCACAAGAAAGAAAACAAAACTATTGTTTCTGACGAAATCTGCGCCAGTTGAAAGAATGCGGGCGTCAAAAGAACCAAGTCTCATTCGTTGAGATCTCCGATCTCGCATGGTTCGATTATATTTTAACACGGCTTGATTTTCTGAACAACCCGCAAGCGTAGGGTGTGTGCTTGCACGCATCATAGCGTGCGCCGCCCCGGAGCGTGAAATCACGCTCCCTACGGCGTCGCCTTGCGCCTTGACCGCCGCTCCCCCTGGTGCGTGCAAGCACACACCCTACGGTTCGGGCGCCGCGATCTCGACGCCTTGCGACATCGCCCATTCCCACCGCCCTGACCTGAACTCGCGGTGGACCGAGGAATAGGGCCAATCCTGCGTCCGCTGCACCAATCCATGCTTCACCGGATTGAACCAGCAATAAAGCAGATGCGCCGCCATGTCGTGCTCGTCGCGGATGTGGTGTTCCCAGAACCCCCGCTGCCAGATGCCCCGTTCGTTCCGCGCGATATGGCTCGGGCGCCGCTCTCCCATGGGCAGGCCGCACGAGAACCGCGTCTTGATCAGCCGCCAGCGCGTTGCATAGTCGCGATCCCCTCCCGGCAGGGTCCACATGCAATGCAGATGGTCGGGCAGCACGATCCACGCCTCGATCCCGAAGGGGCGCTCGGCGCGGGTCTGCGATACGGCTTCCCGCAGGCGGTCGATCTGTCCGGTCAGCAGGTCGCTTGAGCGCGTGGCGAGCGCGACGGTGAAGAAAATCAGCGTCTCGAAGGAGCGCGGGCGGCGGTATTCGGGCATGGTCGCGGGGGTTCCGAGGGATGGTGCGTGCAAGCACGCACCCTACCGCCCCGGAATCATCCCCATGATCTCGCGCGCCTGCGCCACGATGGGGGCGGCGATGGCGTTGGCGCGGTCGGCGCCGTCTCGCAGGATGCGGTCGATCTCTCCCTCGTCGCGCATCAACTCGTTCATGCGGGCGGTCACCGGGGACAGGGCGGCCACGGCGACCTCGGCCAAGGCGGGCTTGAACTCGCCGAAGCCCTTGCCCTCGAAGCGGGCGCAGATGGCGTCGGGGGTCTCGCCCGAGAGCGCCGCGAAGATGTTGACGAGGTTTCTCGCCTCGGGGCGGTCCTTCAGCCCCTCCATCGCGCCGGGAAGGGGGTCGGCATCGGTGCGGGCGCGGCGGATCTTCTGCGCGATGGTGTCGGCGTCGTCGGTCAGGTTGATGCGGCTGGCGTCGGAGGGGTCGGATTTCGACATCTTCTTCGTCCCGTCGCGCAAGCTCATGACGCGGGTCGCCGTGCCCTCGATCACCGGCTCGGGTATGGGAAAGAAATCGACGCCATAGTCATGGTTGAACTTGGCCGCGATGTCGCGGGTCAGTTCCACATGCTGCTTCTGGTCCTCGCCTACCGGGACATGGGTCGCGTGATAGGCCAGGATGTCGGCGGCCATCAGCGTGGGATAGGCGTAAAGGCCAAGGCTGACGGCCTCGGCGTTCTTGCCGGCCTTGTCCTTGAACTGGGTCATCCGGTTCATCCAGCCGATGCGCGCCACGCAGGACAGCATCCACGCCAGTTCGGCGTGCGCCGGCACATGGCTTTGCACGAACAGGACCGACTGCGCGGGGTCGATGCCCGCGGCCATGAAGGCGGCGGCGGCCTCGCGCGTCTGGCGGCGCAGCTTTTCGGGCTCCTGCCAGACGGTGATCGCGTGCAGGTCCACGAGGCAGAAGATCGTCTCGACCTCGCCCTGCCGGTCGGCGAAACGTTTCAGCGCGCCCAGGTAATTGCCCAGCGTCAGGTTCCCCGAGGGCTGGATGCCGGAAAAGATGCGCGGTTGGGCCTGGATGCTCATGGGGATGCCTGCTGGAAAAACGGTCCGCGCCGGGATAGCCCTTGGCCCGAACGGGCGCAACCGCCCCAAAGGAGGACACCGATGCGCCCCGGTTACGACGAGAACCCGATCAACCACATCCCGCCGGTGGTCTGGCTGCTGGCCCTGCCGGTCCTCGCGTCGGAAGCGTATTTCGGCCTTGGCCGTCTGGGCTTCATGGCGGGCGGCAGCGGCGCGGGGCAGGCGGCGCGGCAGATCCTGGTGGAACGCACCGCCTTCGCCCCCGAATTCCTGCTGCGCGCCTGGGACCGGTCCAGCCTTGCGGGCGGGCAGGTCTGGCGGCTGCTGACCTATCCCTTCGTGCATTATTCCTTTACGCACGCACTGTTCGTGACGGTGTTCCTGCTGGCGCTTGGGAACATGGTGGCGCGCGCCTTGCGCCCCTGGGCGGTGGCGGTGGTGTTCTTCGGCGCGGCCGTGGGCGGCGGGCTGGTCTATGCGCTGGCAGCGGGACTGCTGCCGCAGATGCGGTTCGATCCGCTGGTGGGAGGGTATCCGGCGGTTTACGGGCTGCTGGGGGCCTTCACCTTCCTTCTGTGGCTGCGGCTAGGACAGGAGAACGCCAACCAGATGCGGGCGTTTTCACTGATCGGGATGCTGCTGGCGTTCCAGCTTGTGTTCGGGATGCTGTTCGGCGGCGCGGGCATGAACTGGGTGGCCGAGCTTTCCGGCTTCATCGCGGGTTTCGGGCTGTCCTTCGTGCTGGTCCCCGGCGGCTGGGGCCGGTTGCGGCGGCGCATCCGCCACCGCTGAGGCTCAGCGCCGGACGCTGGCGCGGATGTCGGCGGGACGCAGCGCCCCCAGCGCGAAGGTGAGCCCGAAATAGACGGCCGCGCCCCCGAAGACCAGCACGGCCAGCCCCGCCGCGTCGCCCGTGCCGTCGCGGTCCAGCCACAGCCGCATGAGCCACAGCGCCGCCGCCATCA
>CALLYR010000157.1 GCA_937859005.1 uncultured Paracoccus sp.
CATCATCCAGTTGCATGGGCGGGAAACCCCGGCCCGCGTGGCCGAGGTGCGCGCCCGCACCGGGTTGCCGGTGATGAAGGCGGTGGGTATTGCCGCGCCCGCCGATCTGGACGCGCTGTGGGATTACGGGCTGGTCGCCGACATGCTGCTGGTCGATGCCAAGCCTGCGCCCGGCGCGGCGCTGCCGGGGGGCAACGGCCTGGCGTTTGACTGGCGGCTGCTGGCCGGGCGGCGGCTGCTGAAGCCGTGGATGCTGGCGGGCGGGCTGACGCCCGGCAACGTGGCCGAGGCGATCCGCCTGACCGGAGCGCAGGCGGTGGACGTGTCGTCGGGCGTGGAAAGCGCGCCGGGGGTGAAGGACGCGAAACTGATCCGGGCCTTTGTGACGGCAGCGGCGGCATGACCCTGTTCCGCCCTGCCACCCGCGCCGATATCCCCGCCGTGGTGGCCATGCTGGCCGACGATATCCTGGGCGCGGGACGCGAAGGGGCGGAGATGGCGCCCTATCTCGCCGCCTTCGACGCCATGCAGGACGAGGGTGCGAATCATCTGATCGTGGGCGAGAATGGCGGGCATATCGTCGCCTGCTATCAGATCGTCTTCATCTCGGGCCTGTCCCTGTCCGGCGCACGTCGTGCCGAGATCGAGGGCGTGCGCGTCGCCGCCCATCTGCGCGGCCGCGGCCTGGGCGCGGCCCTGATGGCCGATGCCGAGGCGCGCGCCCGCGCGGCCGGCTGCCGCCTGATCCAACTGACCACGAACCGGATGCGCGAGGATGCGCACCGCTTCTATGCGCGGCTCGGGTTTACCCCTTCGCATATCGGCTTTAAGAAATCCCTCTGACGGGCCGCGCCGGCCCGGAACGGGGGAACGCGATGGCCGAGGATCTCATCAACAGCTTCATGACCGGACCCGACGAACAGGGGCGGTTCGGCATCTTCGGCGGGCGCTTCGTCAGCGAGACGCTGATGCCGCTGATCCTGGACCTGCAGGCGGAATACGAACGCGCCAGGACCGACCCCGCCTTCAAGGCCGAGATGGACGATCTGTGGACGCATTACGTCGGCCGCCCCTCGCCGCTGTACAAGGCCGAGCGGCTGACCGAACGGCTGGGCGGCGCCACCGTCTATATGAAGCGCGAAGAACTGAACCACACCGGCAGCCACAAGATCAACAACGTGCTGGGGCAGATCCTTCTGGCCCGCCGCATGGGCAAGACGCGGATCATCGCGGAAACCGGCGCGGGCCAGCATGGGGTGGCAACGGCTACCGTCTGCGCGCGCTTCGGGCTGAAATGCGTGGTCTATATGGGCGCCGAGGACGTGCGCCGCCAGCAGCCCAACGTCTTTCGCATGAAGCTGCTGGGGGCCGAGGTGGTGCCGGTCAGTTCCGGCCGCGGCACGCTGAAGGACGCGATGAACGACGCCCTGCGCGACTGGGTGACGAATGTGCGCGACACCTTCTATTGCATCGGCACGGTTGCGGGGCCGCATCCCTATCCGGCGATGGTGCGCGATTTCCAGCGGATCATTGGCGAGGAAACCAGGGTACAGATCATGGAACGCGAAGGGCGGCTGCCCGACACGATCATCGCAGCGATCGGGGGCGGCTCGAACGCGATGGGGCTGTTCCATCCGTTCCTTGACGACCGTTCCGTGCGGATCATCGGGGTCGAGGCCGGCGGCAAGGGCGTGGACGAGACGATGCAGCACTGCGCGTCCCTGACCGGGGGGCGTCCGGGCGTCCTGCACGGCAACCGCACCTATCTGCTGCAGGACGACGAGGGCCAGATCCTGGAAGGCCATTCGATCAGCGCGGGGCTGGATTATCCCGGCATCGGGCCGGAACACGCCTGGCTGCACGATCAGGGCCGGGCGGAATACGTCAGCGTCACCGATACCGAGGCGCTGGCGGCCTTCACGCTGTGCTGCGAGACCGAAGGGATCATCCCGGCGCTGGAACCCTGTCACGCGCTGGCCCATATCGCCAAGATCGCGCCGGCGCTGCCCGGTGACCATCTGATCGTGATGAACATGTCGGGCCGGGGCGACAAGGACATCTTCACCGTCGCGCGGCATCTGGGGGTCGAGGTCAGGGCCTGACGAGCCCTCCGTCCGCCGAGCGGCGCGGTCCCGCGCCCCTCATCGGGACAGCGTCAGGACATTCACCAGCGATTCCCGGTAAGGCGCCGGAAAGATCAGCCGTGCGCGGTCCGGCCCCAGCAGTTCGAACACCGCCACATCGGGCAGTGTCTCGGTGGCGGCGGTGTCCATGCCCGCGGGGAAGTCGGCATAGGGCCGCGGCGATTCGCCGGCGACGAAGCTCGACCCCAGATAGATCCAGCGGCCGCCGTCGCGGTGCAGATGCCCGCGCGTCCGCTGCGAGCCGGTCAGCTTTTCGAATTCGGGTGCCGCCCCGGTCCCGATCCGGCAGCGGAACGGCGGATAGCTGACCGCAGGCAGCATCCCGCCGATCCTGATCATCCGGCAGGACCAGTCCCCCACCAGCGCCGCAACCTCCACCCGGTCGGCGGCCAGGGGCGCGCCCCGCAACGCCGTTACTGCATCGTCCACCTGCCCTGCGTCGCCCGTGGCCAGCGCCTGCCGCAACCCCTGCCCCACCGAGGCATCCAGCGCCCCCAGCCGCGCGCGGTCCTCGGGGCGAAGGGCGATGCCTGCCTCCTGCGCTGCTGCCGCGCCCGCCAGCAGCAGCGCCAGCGCCGCCAGTCCCCAAGGCCGCTCAGCCATCGCCGCGTTCCGCCGCATGGGCCTTCAGCAGCGCCAGCGGCACGATGTCGGTGGCGCGGGCATGGGTGGATTCCAGCACCACGCGGGGTGCCGCGAATTCCTGCGCGGCCTGCAGAAAGCGCGCGGCGCACAGGCACCAGCGGTCGCCCGGCTTCAGGCCGGCAAAGCGGTATTCGGGACGCGGCGTGGACAGGTCGTTGCCCAGGTATTTGGAAAACGCCAGGAACTCGGCCGTGACGATCACACAGACGGTGTGGCTGCCTTGGTCCTCCGGCCCCGTGTCGCAGCAGCCGTTGCGGTAAAAGCCGGTCAGCGGCTCGATCGAACAGGGCACAAGCCGACCGCCCAGCACGTTCAGCGAAGGTTCCATGGCGTCCTCATCTGCGGAAACGGTCGCGCAGCGCCTGCAGCGGGCTGACGGGCGCAGATTGCGGCCCGGCGGCCACGGGAGCAGCTTGCGGCTCGGCCGGGGCCGGGCTGCGGGCGGGCTCGGGTTTTGGCGCGGACGGGTTCATGCGCGCGGCCAGCAGGGTTCCGAAGCGCGCATCGTCGCCCGCGGCCAGCGCCGGCGCGCCGTCCGAAATCCCCCGCAGCAGGTCGTCCAGCAACGGCTCCTCGGCCTTGGCGAAGTCCGACAGCACATGGCCGGTCACGCGGTCCTTGTGGCCGGGATGGCCGATGCCGATTCGCAGCCGCCGGGAACCTTCGCCGATATGCTGGTGGATCGAGCGCAGACCGTTGTGTCCCGCATGCCCGCCCCCGGTCTTGACCCGGCAGCGCCCCGGCGCAAGGTCCAGTTCATCGTGCAGCACCAGCACATCCGCGGGCTCCAGCTTCAGATAGCGCATCGCCTCGCCCACCGACTGCCCGCTGAGGTTCATGAAGGTCTGGGGCTTCAGCAGCGTCACCCGCTCGCCTCCCAGCCGCCCCTCGGCCACAAGCCCTTGGAATCGCGCCTTCCACGGCGGAAATCCGTGGTCCGCCGCGATCTGGTCCAGCGCCAGAAAGCCGACGTTGTGGCGGTTGCGCTGGTATTTCTGGCCCGGATTGCCCAGGCCCACGATCAGCAGCATGGCGCGGCCTCTTGCGGTTTTCTTCCCATCCCTTGCAGCGGACCTCGCCCGTAACTAAGACTCTGTCAACCTTTCGCCCCTAAGACGGTCCGACCTGTGGGCGACCGGCGGCGAATCGAAATCAGGACAGGGGCGCAGATGCACGATCCGGCAGAATTCTACATGAACACGCTTGTCCCGATGGTCGTCGAACAGACCAGCCGGGGCGAACGCGCCTATGACATCTTTTCCCGGCTGCTGAAGGAACGCATCATCTTCCTGTCGGGTCCCGTCCATGACGGGATGGCGACGCTGGTCTGCGCACAGCTGCTGTTCCTGGAAGCGGAGAATCCCTCCAAGGACATCAGCATGTATATCAACAGCCCCGGCGGCGTGGTGACCGCGGGCCTGTCGATCTATGACACGATGCAGTATATCCGCCCGCGCATCTCGACCCTGGTCGTGGGACAGGCGGCGTCCATGGGAGCCTTGCTGCTGACCGCCGGGGAAAAGGGCGCGCGCCATGCGCTGCCCAACAGCCGGATCATGGTCCACCAGCCCTCGGGCGGGTTCCAGGGCACCGCCTCGGACATCCTGATCCACGCGCAGGAAACCGAAAAGCTGAAGCGGCGCCTGAACGAGATTTATGGCCACCACACCGGCCGCACGGTGGAGGAGGTGGAGCAGGCGCTGGAACGCGACCGCTTCATGTCCCCGCAAGAGGCGCGCGACTGGGGCCTGATCGACGACATCCTGGAATCACGGGGCAAGGCGACCCCGCAGACATAAGGCTGCAAACAAGGTCGCAGGTGACGGGTTTTCGGGATTGTGACCAGCCTCTGCCGCCCCTAAATTGGGCGGATACTCATTCGGCGTCCCGCGCGGGGCGCCTGCCGACCCCGCCCTGCCGGCTCCCCCCGGTCCGGCGCGGCCCAGAAAGGCAAGGATACGACGATGGCGAACCAGGCCGGCGACAGCAAGAACACGCTCTACTGCAGCTTCTGCGGGAAAAGCCAGCATGAGGTGCGCAAGCTGATCGCGGGTCCGACCGTGTTCATCTGCGACGAATGCGTCGAATTGTGCATGGACATCATCCGCGAGGAAACGAAGTCGTCCGGGCTGAAATCCGGCGACGGCGTCCCGACCCCGCGCGAGATCATGTCCGTGCTGGACGACTATGTGATTGGCCAGGAACATGCCAAGCGCGTGCTGTCGGTCGCGGTCCACAACCACTACAAGCGGCTGAACCACAGCTCGAAGTCCGACATCGAACTGGCAAAGTCGAACATCCTGCTGATCGGTCCCACCGGCTGCGGCAAGACGCTGCTGGCGCAGACGCTGGCGCGCATCCTGGACGTGCCCTTCACCATGGCCGACGCGACCACGCTGACCGAGGCCGGTTACGTGGGCGAGGATGTCGAGAACATCATCCTCAAGCTGCTGCAGGCCAGCGAATACAACGTCGAACGCGCCCAGCGCGGCATCGTCTATATCGACGAGGTCGACAAGATCACCCGCAAGTCCGACAACCCGTCGATCACCCGCGACGTTTCGGGCGAAGGCGTGCAGCAGGCCCTGCTGAAGATCATGGAAGGGACGGTCGCCTCGGTTCCGCCGCAGGGCGGGCGCAAGCATCCGCAGCAGGAATTCCTGCAGGTGGACACGACCAACATCCTGTTCATCTGCGGCGGCGCATTCGCGGGGCTGGAACGCATCATCTCGCAGCGCAACAAGGGCAGCGCGATGGGCTTCGGCGCCTCGGTCAAGGACAACGACGACCGCGGCGTGGGCGAGATGTTCAAGGAACTCGAGCCCGAGGATCTGCTGAAATTCGGCCTGATTCCCGAATTCGTCGGCCGCCTGCCGGTGATCGCGACCCTGACCGATCTGGACGAAGAGGCGCTGATCACCATCCTGACCGAGCCGAAGAACGCGCTGGTCAAGCAGTATCAGCGGCTGTTCGACCTGGAAGGAGTCAAGCTGACCTTCACCGAGGATGCGCTGAAGGCGATCGCCCGCCGCGCGATCAAGCGCAAGACCGGCGCACGCGGGTTGCGGTCGATCATGGAGGACATCCTGCTGGACACGATGTTCGAACTGCCCGGCCTGACCAGCGTCACCGAGGTCGTGGTGAACGAGGAGGCCGTGGACAATCCCGCCGCCAAGCCGCTGCTGATCCACGCCGACAACAAGAAGGAACCGGCTGTCGCCGGCTGATCCGGCGCGCTGCTGGCAACAGAAAGCCCGCCGGGTTCGGCGGGCTTTTGTTTTGGTGCATGGGCGGTCAAGGCATGACCTTTGCTGGGTTGATCGTTGCACAAGACCTGCTGTCTCTGTCCGATCACCGGCGCAGCCGGCAAAGGCCCCGGTTTGCCAATCAAGAAAGCCGGCCCGAAGGCCGGCTTTTCCGTATCATTCTGTTATCAGGCTCAGGCGCCGGACAGGGTCTTGGCGACTTCGGCGGCGAAGTCCTCTTCCTTCTTCTCGATCCCCTCGCCCACGGCCACGCGGGCATAGGTCGCCACCTCGACGCCCGCGTCCCTGGCGGCTTGGGCCACCGTCACATCGGGGTTGATGACGAACTTCTGGCCCAGCAGGGTCACTTCCTCGAAGAACTTGGACATCCGGCCGACGATCATCTTTTCGATGACGGCCTCGGGCTTGCCCGATTCGCGTGCCTGTTCGGTCAGGACCGACTTTTCCCGCTCGACCAGCGCCGGATCCAGATCGGCTTCGGACAGCGAGGCGGGCGAGGTCGCGGCGATGTGCATGGCGATCTGACGGCCGATCTCGGCCGCATTGCCGCCGTTCAGCCCGACCAGCACGCCGATCTTACCCATGCCCTCCGCGGCGGCGTTATGGACATAGGACACGACGGTCGGTGCCTCGATCTTGACCATGCGGCGCAGGGTCATGTTCTCGCCGATCTTGGCAATGGCCTCGGTCAGAACCTCGCTGACCGGCTTGCCGTTCACCTGCGCGTCGTTCAGCGCCTCGACCGAATCGACATCCAGCGCGGCCTGCGCGATGGCGCGGACCATGTTCTGGAATTCCACGTTCTTGGCGACGAAGTCGGTTTCCGAGTTCACCTCGACCGCAACGCCGCGGCCGTCGCGCACGGCCACCGCGACCAGCCCTTCGGCGGCAATGCGACCCGATTTCTTGGCGGCCTTGGCCAGGCCCTTGGTGCGCAGCCAGTCGACCGCGGCTTCCATGTTGCCGTCCGTTTCCGTCAACGCCTTCTTGGCGTCCATCATGCCTGCGCCAGTCGATTCGCGCAGTTCCTTCACCATTGCGGCGGTAATGGCCATCGGAGCCTCCTGAATTGGGGGGGTGCCGGGCGGGGAGGTCCCCGCCCGCGATCAGTGGGATCAGGCCGGCTGGGCCGGGTTGCCCTCGTCTTCGGCGGTGGCCAGAAGCTCCAGATCCTCCATCGGCGCCTCGGTCAGGGCGCCCAGATCGACGCCCGCCGCGCCCATCTGCGCCGACATGCCGTCCAGCGCCGCACGCGCCACCAGATCGCAGTAAAGCGCGATCGCGCGCGCCGCGTCGTCGTTGCCGGGGATCACATAGTCGATGCCCTTGGGCGAGCAGTTGGTGTCGACCACCGCCACGACCGGGATGCCCAGCTTGTTGGCCTCCATCACGGCCAGGTCTTCCTTGTTCACGTCGATGACGAACAGCAGGTCCGGCAGGCCGCCCATGTCGCGGATGCCGCCGAGGCTGGCCTGAAGCTTGGCCTGCTCGCGCTCGATCCCCAGACGTTCCTTCTTGGTCAGCCCTTCGGCGCCGCCCGACATCGTCTCGTCGATCTGCTTCAGGCGCTGGATCGATTGCGACACGGTTTTCCAGTTGGTCAGCGTGCCGCCCAGCCAGCGGTGGTTCATGTAGAACTGCGCCGATTTTTCCGCGGCGTCGGCGACGGCTTTCTGCGCCTGACGCTTGGTGCCGACGAACAGCACGCGGCCGCCCTTGGCGACGGTGTCGCGGATGACCTGCAGCGCATGGTCCAGCATCGGGACCGTCTGGGTCAGGTCGAGGATGTGGATGCCGTTGCGCGCGCCATAGATGTATTCGGCCATGCGCGGATTCCAGCGCTGGGTCTGGTGGCCGTAGTGAACGCCAGCTTCCAGCAGCTGACGCATGGAGTAATCGGGAAGCGCCATGTCGTTTCCTTTCCGGTTTGCGCCTCGGCGGGGGATTCAGGGCGTTGCCGCCCCAACCGGTGGACCCGGACGGATGTCTCCCGTCCCAAGCCCGCCCCCGCCTGTGAAGTGCGCGCCACATAGTGCGAAATGCCGCCAGATGCAAGGGCAGCAGCCGAGCAGTCGCCCTGCCCCCGAGCGTCGTCGTGATTTCGGTATCCCCAAGGCGCGGATGCCCTGCTTTCTTCTGCAATGAACGGCGCGGGCGGGGCGCCGAGCCACGACCGCCGCATCCGGCACGTCAAATGGCATTGCGGCGACCTCCGGCTTGGCATATGTGAGGGGCGCGGCACCCGTAGCTCAGCTGGATAGAGCGCTGCCCTCCGAAGGCAGAGGCCAGAGGTTCGAATCCTCTCGGGTGCGCCATTTCCTGAAAATGTGGACAGGCTTGACAGGCTGATTTTCAAATAGATCGGCACCCGGCCGGATCTGCCTTCGAAGACGTGCCGCAGGTTGCCGACCAATCTGCACACCCCGGCGAGTCGGCGGGCGGCATGATCGCGCAGCACAAGGGCGGCAGCAAAGGCCTCTGACATCTGCACCGGCGCGTCCCGACGCGCCAGGGTGGCAGGCAAGGCCCGGGCTTGGGTGCCGCGGCACACCGGCAGCCAGACAGAGACGCGGACCGAGGCCGGCGTGGTCTGGAGCGAACTGCTGGCAGGCTGGAACGCGCAGGTCTTCGGCCAGACCGAGGAGCCGGCACGGCAGATCGCAGACGCACGCGGTATCCCCTTCATGAAGGGACGTGGCCCGCCTGCCCTTGGGCGAAATCGTGAACCGGGTGCAGATGATCGGCGGCACCGCGGGCAATTCCGGCGACCTCGAAGGCGAGAGGTTTCTGGGCGCAGCCCCGGAAGCGAAGATCAGGATCGGCCAGGCGCGGGAGATGTTCTTCGCCTGACCGGCGACCAGGTCTTCGACAAACCGGCCGATCAGCTTCGCACTGGAACTCGTCTCCGTGGCTGGCGGCAAAGGCGCTCGACAAGATCGCCCGCGACGACCTGCTGGATTTCCGCCAGCGGTTCGTCGATCAGATGCGGGCGGACAAGTTCGGGTCGAACAGGACCTGATGAACGCCGGGCGCGTCGTCAAGACGATCAACGATTGCAGATACCTCGGGCTGACGCTTGATTTCCGCGGCCCGTCCAGAAAGGGCGGGGACAAGGAAACCGGCCTGCCTTTCAGCGACGGCTGGATCAGAAAGAGGCTGCCCCGCGCGCGCTTCGGCACGAACCGGAAGGCGCGCGATCCTGCCCGTGATGGCCCGCATCGGCGCGCGGCCCCTGCCAAGCTGACCCGTCTCAGTCAGCCGAGGATCGACCGCGTGCCCGTCTTCGGGCAGAGGTCTTGTGACGCAGGAAGAAGCGCAGCATTTCGGCCGATGCGTCGGGGCCGGTCGGGTCGGTGAAGCGGCCGGCCGGCGAGCCCCCGGACCAGGCATGCCCCGACCCCGTGACGGTCCACTGTTCGACCCAGGGGCGTCCTCGACCGACCCGATGCACCGTTCTGACATAGGCGCGGCCCTCGGGCACCTGACCGGCGGTCTCGGTCCTGCCGAGCCTGGGAAAGGGCTCCAGCGCGCGAAGGGCGATGAGGCGCCCGTTACGCGGATTGACGACATGATCCGCGCTGCCATGAAAGATGATGGTGGGGACCGGCGCGGCCGGGCGCAACCCCGAGCCGCCGCGCTGCATGGCGACCACGGCAGAGACCCTGTCATGGGCCGCGCCCATCGGCAGCCCCGAATGCGCCCCGGCCGCGGCGAACAGTTCGGGATAGGCCTGGGCTGCGATCAGCGCCATCGAGGCCCCGGCCGACAGTCCCGCGATATAGATGCGGGCCGGATCGGCGCCGTGGCGTTCGGCGATGTGGCGG
>CALLYR010000158.1 GCA_937859005.1 uncultured Paracoccus sp.
CAGAAAGCGGCCGAAGGCGTCCGGATCGCGCGGGGGCGAGGTGTCTTCGGGGTCCTGCCATGCCCATTCCGGGGCCGAGCCCACGACCGGCAGCAGCCCGATGCCAAAGACCGAGGCCAGATCGACGATCCGGTCCATTTCCTCCCAGTCGAAACTGTCCGGCCCGTCCCGCTGCACGGTGGCCCAGTTCAGATCCGTGCGCAGCCAGCGCACGCCCATCGCCGCGTAATCGGCAAATTCCGCCCGCAGATCGAGGCTGTCCTGCCAGCGCAGGGCATCAAGCCCCACCGCAAGGCCCACGGCGTCATCGGGGATTGCCGAGGATGGGGCAGCCGAAGCGCCCGGTCCGCCAAGGCCGAATGCCAGCACGGCCAGCCCGGCCGCGACACGGCGGCGCACAGCGGGCAACAGAAACCTCCGGCCTTGGCGGACAGGGGGACATGGGACAGGGATCGTCTTGGTCATTCGGCGGAATCCAGCCTGTGAAGTGATATCATGAAGCGCATATGGGCCGAAGCAGAGCATGGGTTCGTCAAGTTCCCGCGAAAAGGCGACTTTTACCCTGCGGATTTCTTGTCCCTTTTGGTCCGGCCCGATACCAGACATGGGGCGGAAAAGCGCAGGATGGCAATGTTCAGAATCTGGATCGGAGCTTCGGCTGCGGATGCGGTTGTGCGCCTGGCGGCGCAGATGGTCAGCACGGTAGTCGTCGCCCGCGTCCTGTCGCCAGCCGAATTCGGACTGGCGACGATGGTTCTGGGCGTGAATACCATCATGGCCGCCTTCATCGGACTGCCGTTCGAGGAATCGCTGAGCCAGCGGCGCCGGCTTTACACATCGCATCTGGAAACCGCGCTGTTCGTCTCGGTGGTGCTGACGGGCGTGGCGATCGTGGCGTCGATGCTGCTGGGCCCGCTGATCGGACATGCCGCCAACGCTCCGGGCTTTACAGAATATCTGGTGGTTTCCAGCCTGCTGCTGCTGTGGCAGGGCCCCGGCGCGGTGGCAAGGGCGGTGGCCCGGCGGTCCCGCCGGTTCGTCGAGATTTCCACCTGCCAGGCCGTCAGCACGGTCATCGCATCGGCCGTGTCGATCGCGACCGCGCTGGCGGGCTGGGGAGTTTATTCGCTGCTGTTGCAGCGTCTGCTGCCCAATGTCCTGTATCCGGTGCTGTCGACCGTGTTCCTGTGGTGGCGCGGACAGAGGATCTGGATACCGGTCCGCTGGCACGCCGCACGGTTTCAGGAAATCTTCCGCTTTTCCTGGCTGCATCTGGCCGATGTCGGCGTCACCTCATCGGCTCCGGCGGTGCTGGCGTTCATGGTCAACGCCTTTTTCGGGGGGGCGGTCCTGGGCCAGCTGAACATCGCGCTGCGGATCGTCGATCCGTTGCGGATGGCGCTGATGGGGGTGGGGCACAATCTTGCCTTTTCGGTGCTGGTGCGGCTGCAGACCGATCCGCCGCGACTGATCCGCACCGCCGGGGACATCGCCGCGGGCGTGGCGGCCGCGGCGGTGCCGGCATTCGTCGGGCTGGCGGTCGCCGCGCCCGTGCTGCTGCCGCTGCTGGTCGGCCCCGGCTGGGAACCGGCCGTGCCGCTGTCACAGATCCTGTGCCTGTCGGTGGCCCTGTCCCTGCCCTATCGGTTCTATTATTCCTCCTATTCGGCGCTGGGCCGGCCCGAATACGGGCTGATCGGCAGCACCGTCGCGCTGGTGTTCATGAGCGCGGGTTTCGTGATCGTGGCCCGGCTGGACGGCCATGCCGCAGCGGGGATCGCCTTCATGATCTATGAGGTCACGACGATCCTCGTCGCCCTCGCCTGTGCGCGGCTTCTCGTCCGGGGGGGCACGGCGGGCGCCGCGCTTCTCATCGGACGGGTATGGCTGGCGGCGCTGGTCATGGCAGCGGTCGTCACCGGGTTGTATTTCCGAACCGGAACGCCGATTGTCTCGTTGTCCAATCTGGTTGCCATCATCCTGACAGGCGCGATCACCTATCCCGTCGCCCTGCTGGTCACATGTCGGCCATGCTTTCAGGACTTCGTCTCTCTGCTTCGCAACCGGTAACCCTGAGTGTCATGATTACTTTCGTAACCACAGCCGAGCATCAGTACACGGTCCGCGACGTGCTGGAAACCAGGGACCATCCCCTGCACGGACGCCTTGTCATCCTGAGCTATGACGAACTGGTCGCCTATCCGCGCCTGCCCCGCTCGACCTATATCTTTGCCGATCTGGAACGCCTGGACCAGGCCGAAACCCAGGCCGTCATGAACCGGATCACCGCCCTGCGGCAGGTCTGTCCCGATTGCGCGATGCTGAACCTGCCCGACCGGATCGGCACCCGGCTGGACATCATGCGCCGCCTGCACGAGGCCGGGATCAACGATTTCCGGATGCTGCCGGTCACCGCGCCGCCCGAAACGTTCCGCTATCCGGTGTTCCTGCGGCGCCTGGACGATCACGAAGGACCGAAATCCGAACTGATCCGGACGCCCGACGCGCTGCGGCAGGCCATCGCCGCACTGAACCCGGCAGAGCGCGACCGCTTCGCGGTCACTGAATATGTGGATGCCCGCAACCATCTGGGGCTGCACGAGAAAAGAGGCTATACGCGCGTGGGCGACCGGCTGTTCCCATCCGCCCTGGACCAGAGCAGGAAATGGGTCTGCAAGGGGGAACATGCCGACCCCAATGGCGTGCCTGCCGGGGAACGCGAACTGGCGTTCCTGCAAGACGAGGAGGACAGCGCGACCCTGCGCGCCGCATTCGATGCCGCCGACATTCAATACGGGCGCGCCGACTATGCGCTGGTGAACGGCCGCCCGCAGATCTTCGAGATCAACACCAACCCCTTTCAGGAGCCGCCCGAGCAGGTGCCCAGCCGGGCGCGCGCCGGGGCCGAGCAGGTCCTTTCGAACTGGATCGGCGCGCTGGCGCAGCTTGCCGATGTGCCGCCGCCCTTGGCGGGAACATGGGTCGAGGTTCCACAGGCCTCGGCGCGGTCCTTGTGGACCCCCAGCCGCCGCCAGACCGCCCGGACCCTGCTGCGCGGAATGCGCCAGCTTCACCGCGAGACCCAGGCGATGCGCTGGCTGCGCCGCATGAAGCTGATCTGAGGCGGGATTACGCGTGGCGCCCGGCTTCCGTCAGGGTCGGGCGTCTTCCGGGAGGCGGACCGCGCCGCTGGCCACCCCCATCCAGAACAGCGCCCAGACGCCCAGGGACATGAACTTCAGCGTGTCCTCGATGGCATTGAGGATGTCGCTGGTGGCGTCGCGGTCGGGGCCCATGTCGATCAGGATCGATCCGCCCATCAGGGCCAGCGCCATATACAGCCCCCAGGCCCGGCCGGGCGCCGCCTGCGCCCGCGCGGCCAGCAGGATGACCAGAAGCGCTGCGGCGAAGCCCAGCATGATCGCTTCCTCGGGGATTCCCAGCCGCCGCCACACCGCGTCGTGCAGCATGAACAGGTCGTCAAACGCGAAATAGGCGGAAAAGGCGGCAACTCCCGCCAGCAACCGCCGCCAGCGCACGCCCACCCGCGCCGCGAAGGCGCAGACCGCCGCCGTCGAGACCATCAGCCAGATGCCGGCATGGGACACGATGCCCGACAGGGGGGAATATTCATAATAGGAGGCCGGGTCGTCCAGCATCTGCACCGCCGGCACCCCCCGCAGCCACGCCGCCCCCAGCAGCAGGGCGACGCCCACGCCCAGCAGCGCGGCGGCATAAAGATAGACGCGCAGGGGAAACCTGTCCAAACGTCCCGGTGCTGTCTGGGGCATGCTGAAACTTCTCCTCTTGTGGAACAGTGCGCCTCGATGGGCCGTGCGCCCTGCAGGCGCGGGTCAGGACCGCACGGCACAGACTGCCGGGACACGCACCGCGATGCTGGCCACCCCCGCCCAGAACAGCGCCCAGGTTCCGATGGCCGTGAATTTCAGCACGTCCTCGACCATGGTGGCATGGTCGCTTTGAAGGCTGATGTCGATCAGGATCGATCCGCCCATCAGGGCCAGCGCCACATACAGCCCCCAGACCCGTCCCGGCGCCGCCTGCGCCCGCGCGGCCCGCAGGATGACCAGAAGGGCCACGGCTAAGCCCAGCATGATCACTTCCTCGGAGATTCCCAGCCGTGGCCACACCCCCTCGTGCAGCATGAACAGGTCGTCGAGCGCGAAATATCCTGAAAAGAGGGCCACCCCGGCCAGCATCTCGCGCCAGCGGAAACCCACGCGCGCCGCGAAGGCGCAGACCGCCGCCGTCGAGGTCATCAGCAGGATGCCGGCATAGGACACGATGCCCGACAGGGGCGAATAGTCATAATAGGAGGCCGGGTCGCGCAACATGCGGATGACCGGTATCCCCCGCAGCCACGCCAACCCCAGCAGCAGGACGGCCGCCAACCCAAGAAGTCCCGCGGCAATCAGATAGGTGCGTGCGGGGAACCGGTCGAACGAATCAGGTGGGACGGGGGGCATGCAGGGTTCCTCTGGTCTTGCGGTCCGGTCTGCTGCCGACCGGCCGCAGCAGCGCATGTTCGGTGCCGAGGACAGTCAAGCATTCGTGAAACAGGCATGGAATACCTTTTCCGTTCAATCGTCAAACCGGCATTTGCAGAAATAATGCACGCAAAGGTTGATCTACGGGCAGTTTGCAATCTTCAAGAAATTGGTTAACCACAGTTTCTTATGGTTAACGATACTGAGTCTCTCTTGCGCTGCAGGGTGGATCGGTACCGTAGAGCGGAGTTTACGATCAATGGACGATTTGAGTAACTCGGCATCGCAGGCCGTGCGTCCGATGTCGGTCGCGCCCATACGCCGCCATGTCGCTGTTCAATCCTTCTATCCCCGCTATTTCAAGAGGACTTTCGACGTCACTTTCTCGTTGATTGTCTTCCCGATCTTTTTGCCACTTATGGTTGTGCTGGCGATGCTGATCTTTGTCAGCGATGGCCGAAATCCGTTCTTTTCCCACAAGCGGGTGGGTCGGGACGGCCGTATCTTCGGCTGCCTGAAATTGCGCACGATGGTTGTCGGGGCAGAGGACATGCTGACCGAACTGCTGGCCGACCGTCCCGAGATGCGCCAGGAATGGCACGAATCGCAGAAGCTGACCGACGATCCCCGGATCACGAGGCTGGGCGCGATCCTGCGCAAGACCAGCCTGGACGAAATTCCGCAACTGCTGAACGTCCTGCGCGGCGACATGAGCCTGGTCGGACCGCGCCCGATCGTCACGGACGAGTTGCGGCGCTATGGCAGCGACGCCGGAACCTATCTGCGCCTGCGTCCCGGTGTCACCGGCATGTGGCAGACGACGGGACGCAACGACGTGTCCTATGTGGAACGGGTTCGCATGGATGTGGAATACGAAAGGAACATATCCATCGGAACCGATCTTTGGATCATGCTGATGACCGTGGTCGCCATGCTGGGCAAGACCGGCCGCTGAAGGCCGGGTTCCCCGCAGCCCCGCCTCATGCGGGCTGCGCCGTCCTCTGGCGCGGGGTCCGCCACAGCGCCAGCCCCACGCCCAGCGCGATCCATCCCCCGAAGAACCGGAAACTGTCGATGCTGGCGCCCAGCATCAGCCAGCCCGTCAACGTCATCGCCACCGCCAGATGAAGCCGGCCTGCATGGGTCGTGCCCGTCGAATGCAGCAGCGACCGCAGCAGCAGCGGCACGATCATCGCCAGCCACAGCAGATAGCCCAGCAGCCCGGTTTCCGCGAGCAGCCGGACATGCAGCGAATAGGCGGGCGGCCAGCCATGTCCGATGTCGGCCCCGGTCGCATAGTTGCGCACCTCCCAGCTGCGCAGGTCCTCGGCCCTGATATGATAGGGATAGTTGAAGCCGTACTGCCCCAGTCCCACGCCCAGCAGCGGGCGGTCCTCGAACATCGACAGTCCCGCACGGATAGCCGCCAGGCGGGTGACGTTCGAGACGTTCTCCTCGGCCCCCGGCGTCGGGTCGATCAGCCCGTCCATGCTTCCATAGAGGATCAGGTTGCTGCTCTTCTCGATCACCGAGGATTGCACGCTGGGGATCATCATCATCGTCAGCGCCGCCAGACCCGCAACGGTGGCCGCGTGAACCAGCCAGTCCTTGCGGTGACGGAAAAAGCCCAGCAGGAACAGCACGAACTGGACGCCGATCACCAGCATCGCCGTGCGCGACTGCAACAGCAGCATCAGGACCAGGACCAGGCCGGCCGCCAGCGCCACCCGCCGCGGTCCGCCCAGCGTGATCGCAAAGGGAAAGATGAAGGTCAGCATGACTGCGGCCCACGACGCCTCGAACGCGGCCATCCGCAGGCGGGTCGCATAGAATTCGTGGGTTTCCGCGTGGATGACCATCGACATGGCCTTGTAGATGCCCGACAGCCCCGGAATGCCCATCCACGAACCCACCTCGAACACCGCGATGCCGGTCATCAGCAACAGCCCCATCCAGGCCCCGCGCGATATCTGGGGCAGCCCGCCCCGGATCGCAAAGTTATAGAACATCAGTGTCACCAGCGGCCCGAACGCGACCGCCATGCCCTGCGTGATGACACGGCTCATGCCCGTGCGGTTCTTGTACCAGGCGGTCGAGATTTCCTCGAAGTTGAGGGCCACGCCCAGCACGATCACCAGCAGGAAGGCCAGCGTTATCCCGAAAAAGACGGTCGGGACCGCAAAGCTGCCGGGCTGGCGAAGGAAATACAGGAACGCAAACGGCAGGACATAGACGAACCCGTCCTTGGACAGTTCGCCCGCAGGCAGCAGCGGCATCAGGTCGTTGAAGATGGTGGCGACCACCAGGACCATGACAAGCGTTGCGGCCCATCCTCCTGCAGCCGTCATCCTGCCAGGGGTGGCCGTCACTTCCAGGCCTTCTTCTTGACCGCCGTCAGCCAGCTGAAGGGGATCGCCATGAACAGCAGCGTGCGCGCCATTCCCGCCCAGGCATGGGGGTCCGCCCACGAGAAATTGTCCCGCTGAACCCGGAAACGCGCGACCAGATTGCGCTTGCGCCTGGCAGCGGTCGTTCCGGTCTCGCTGACGATATACTGGGTCAGCACCTCGGGGATGTTGGCCAGCCGCCAGTTGCGGCCCATGCGGACGAACAGGTCATAGTCCTCGGCGGTCCTGTAGCGGTCGGAGTAAAGCCCGACCTCGCGCAGGGCCTCGGCCCGGATCATGATTGTCGGATGCAGAAGCGCCGGGACATAGCGCTGGTGGCGCAGCATCCTGTCATGTTCGGTGGGAAAGCGCAGCGTGAACAGATAGTCGCCCGCGTCATTGACGCAGCGCGCCCAGGTGCCCACCATGCCGACCTCGGGGTGGGCATCCAGAAAGGCCACCTGCCGTTCGAACCTGCCCGGCAGAGGCAGGTCGCCGCAGTCCAGCCGGGCGATGTGGCGGTATCCGCGCGACAGGATCGTTTCCAGCCCCGTGTTCAGCGCATGTTCGATCCCGCGGTTGCGGTCCAGACGCTGCAGCGTGACATCGTGGCTGCCATGGCGCGGGGCGCAAGCGATCGGCTCGGGCGAGCCGTCGTCCACGACGACGATATCGAAGGGATGGGGCTGGGCACCCAGAACCTCGAGCGTCCGGGTCAACCCGTCCTGATCCCTGAACACCGGGATCAGGACGCAAAGATCCGGCTGGGGTGCAGGCATGTCAGTTCCTCCGGGCCTGGCGGCGCCGGCCCCAGGCATGGCGCAGAATGGCCAGCGAGGCGCCCATCAGGAATCCCGCCGCCAGCCCCAGGGCCAGGATCACCGGCTTGGCATTGAACCCCGACGGGCTCAGCGGGACGACGGCGGGCGCAAACAACTGAACGGTCAGTTCGGGCGCGCCGATCCGGCTCTGGATCTCGCGATGTTCCAGCAGCAGCCGTTCATAGACCGCAGCCGTCGCCTCGACCTCGCGTTCGGCCTCGCGCTGCTCGGCATAGACATTGGCGCTGGCCGCGATCGCCTCGTCCTGTTTCTGGCCGGTCAGCGCCTCGAAGCGCATGGACAGCAGGCGGCCCCTCTCGCGCGTGGTCTGGGCGCGCTGCTCGGCCAGTTTGAGAAAGTTGGTCAACTCCTCGATCTCGCGTTCCAGATTGGCCAGCATCTGCCGATAGACGCTCAGGCGCAGATCGGACCGCGACCTGAGATACCCCTGGGCCACGGCATTGGCGATGCCGGCGGAAAGCTCGGGGCTTTTGGAATTATAGCTGATATCGACCACATAGGACCGTCCGCTGTGGCTGACCTCCAGGTTGTGCGACATATGGCGGATCAGCAGCGCCCGCCGCAGCGCCTCGTCCGCCTCTGCCGTGGGCGAAAGCTCGATCGTGCTGGCCAGAACGGCCTGCAGTTCCGGCGAAAGCGTATCCAGCGCATGGCCCAGCGCGACCGGCGTGTCGATGGTCTCGACAATGGTCGCGGTGGCGGTATCCTCGGCGGTGGAGGAGGTTTCCGCCCTGCCGGTGACGATGATGCCGGACCGATCCGCGTCCGAGATCAGCTTGGCCGTCGCCGAATAGGTCGTGGGCATGACCTTGGCGGCCAGAAATGCCCCGCCGCCCCCCAGGACGGTCAGCAGGACCACCAGCAGCGGGCTGCGCCGGATCGCGTCGAACACGTCCCCCAGCGTGAAGGCCGCGGCGGGCCGCACGATCACCTTCGCCTCGCCCGGTCCCGCCGGCCGCTCGGAGATGCTGATGTGGTTCATGGGTTGGCCCTTTGCTGCGCGCTTTTCCGGGGCTGCTCTGCACCGGCCGACACCGCCGCCGCATGGCCGGCCGCGGCGAGGCTGGCCGACGGCACAAGGCCGAAAAAGCTGTCCGGCAGTTCGACCTCGACGAGATCGCCTGGCTGCAGGACGGTGCTTTCGTCGGCAGCGATCGGTGTTTCCTGCCCGTCCGTCACGCGGTACAGTGTCACCGCCACCTCGTCCTGTCCGCTCATTCCCAGTTGCGCCAGCCGTGCCGTGGCGCCCCTCATCCGGGCATCGAGAGAGGCGATCTCTGTCAGGGCCGTCTGGATCTCGGCCTCGAGCGCGGCGGCGCGGCGGGCGTCGTGGCGGTCCAGTTCGTGACGCGCATTCTCGCGCTGGCGGCCGACGTCGGCGATGTCGGCCTCGGTTTCGGCCAGTCTTCCCTGCAGTTCGTTCAGGGTCCTGTATTCCTCGGACACCCGCGTCTGCGGGGTAAGCCCGCGTTTCTGCATGTCGGTATAGCGGTCAAGTTCGGCAGTCTGCTCCTCGACCAGGGCCTTCTGATGGTCGCGCTGGACCCCGAGCCGCCCGATGCGGTCCTCGATGATCTCCAGATCGCGGGACAGGAACGCTTTCTGCGCCTCGCTTTCCGTCCGCGCGGCATCCAGCAGGCTGTTGGCAAGGGCCAGAACCGCCGCATGGTCGATGCCCGCAAATTCGGGAAGGGCTTCGGCCGACAGGTCGGCAGAGTTGTCCAGTTCGGCGCGCGCGCGGGCCAGCCTGGCATGGCGGTCCAGAAGTTCGGCGGCAAGCGCCTCGCGTTCCGCGCGCAGCTCGTCCGCGGCCCCCCTTGACGGGCGCAGGGTGCCCAGCCCCCCCGCCAGGGCAATGGCGCGCCGCACGGTCATCCCGCGCACATGGGGGATTGCCCCCGGCTGGGCCACATCGCCCCCGATCACGATCGGCCGGACCGCGGCAAGACCCACGGTCACCCTGGCATCCAGCATGATTTCCAGCCCGGCAAGCCGTTCCTGGATCAGCGCGGCGATCTGATCGACGGTCTGCCCGGCCACCGGAATCTGTCCCAGCGGCGGGAAGGCGACTTGGCCATCGACATCGACAACCGCCTGCCGGGTCAGTTCGGGCACACGGAAGACCAGGATATCCAGCGTCTCGCCCGAGGTGACCGTATGCTGCTGAGCATGGGCCGGCGCCGCCATGAACAATGCGGTCAGGGACGGGACCGCAAGCCGAAGAATCCCATTCATGGCGCTGCCTGAGGATTTCATGTCAGCCCGTCTTTCGCTGTCCGGCCTGCAGGCCCTGCCCCGGTTCGGAAGCTGCCGGCGCGCCTGCGCAGAAGGCCTGCGCCCGTGCGTCCAGTTCACGCCATCTTTCCCCGGCATCCTGGCCGCCGGCACCGGCTGCCGGGGGTTTGCGCGTCATGATGCCGCGGAAGGATCGGCGCAGGCCCGCGTAAAGCCGCGGTCCCAGCAGCAGGCTGACGGCGCGGCGCGCGGTTTCGCGGGGGGTGACCGGCGGGAACAGGCTGCGGGCCAGGGCAACGGCAGCCGATCCCCGGCGGCCGGAATCGGCCAGACGCCAGACGCGGTCCTGCAGGTGATAGCCGCTGCGCGCCGCGGGCGACCAGTCGCCGGATTCGCGGCGATACCAGGCATATGACAGGTCGGCCGTTTCGGCCCCGGTGGTCAGCCGCCCGGCGCGGATGGTTTCTTCCTTGATGACGCCGGGCTCGGGGTCGATGTGAAAGCCGATTCCCGCCCGGTCCAGCCGCATCGCCAGATCGGTGTCCTGGTTCACCCGCAGATCCTCGTTCCAGAGGCAGGACCGGGCAATCCCGATCGGCAGGTTCAGCATCGAGGTCTGGACCCGGCCCATGTCGCGATAGGCGTAATCGACCAGCGAACTGCCCGGCCGCCATTCGGGCTGATGCGGGTGCCTGATCTCTCCGCCGACATGCAGCAGCGCGCCGCTGACAAGGACCGTCCGCGCGTTTTCCGGCAAGGCATAGAAGCGGCGCACCCGGTCGTGACGCCCCGGCAGCCAGACATCATCGGAGTCGAGGAAGCTGACATGGGTCCCGGATGCCTCGCGCACACCGCGGTTGCGGGCCGCGCCGCCGCGCCGATGGCTGTCCTGCCGGAAGACGCGGACGCCGATGTCCTGCAGGCGGCCGTATTCGGCGGACAGATCGGCATCCGAGCAATCGTCGACGACGACGATCTCGATATCGCTGCTGTCCTCGCGGACCGACAGCACTGCACGAACAAGGGAATGGGCCCGATTCCGATTCGGAATCACAACCGACAGGAGAAATTCAGGGGTCATTCAGTTCAACTTATCAATCATCGGTTGATTGATGCGCGCTCCAACCATCAAAACGGCAACTGACGGATTCCGCCAGCGTGCGCCACCATACATGCTGCGGCTGCCATGTGACAGGGCCAGTCCGGGACGCGCAACCTTTGTTTACCCGCAAACCCGGCCCGCGCGGCCGCGCAGTGGGGGGTTTGGTTTTGCGGTCGTTGGCGGCATGGGTTAAGACAAGCGCATTCGGAATGGAAGGATGATGGCCGGGATGGACCCGCGATATTGGAATGGACCGGACTCCATGCCGGATTCGGCATCCGCCGGGGCATCTTTGTTGCAATTTTCGATCGTTATTCCCGCCTATAACCGGGTCGATCGGATCGGCCGCGCGATCGCATCCTGCCTGACGCAGACATTTCACGATTTCGAGATCATCGTCGTGGACGACGGATCGCGCGACGGCACGCCGGACGCGGTCGAGGCCATGGACGACCCGCGCATCCGCTGCATCCGCCAGGCCAATGCCGGCGCCTCGGCCGCGCGCAACAGGGGCGCGCAGGCAGCCCGGGGCACCCATCTGGCCTTTCTGGATTCGGACGACGAATTCCTGCCCCGCAAGCTGGAGCGGCTGGATGCGGCCATCCGGACAGAGGCCCGGCCGGAGACGACGGTCTGGTATTCGCCGCTGTTCTTCGACAGGGGCCGCGGCAACCGGATGGTCAAGCCCGCGCGCGCCATCGCGCCGGATGAACCCGTGGGCGATTACCTGTTCGCCGATGACGGGCTGATGCAGACATCGACCCTGGTCATTCCGCGGAGGCTGTTCGCGCAGGTCGGCTTTGACGAAAAGCTGCGCTGCCTGGAGGATCTGGATCTGTGCCTGCGGCTTCAGGAAGCGGGCGCCCGCTTCCGCATGCTGCCCGAACCCGAGGTGATCTGGTACGACGACCGCCCCGCCGGCCGGCTGAGCTATACCACGTCCCAGGCCGAGGTGCGCGACTGGGCGGCGCGGCAGGCCGACCGGCTGTCCCCGCGCGCGATGCACGGCTATCTCGCCCGGTTCCTGGTGCCGCAGATCGCCCGCACGCAACCTGTCCGGGCGCTCTCGCTGCTGGCCTCTGCCATCCGCCACGGCGGACTGGCGCCGCGGCGGGCGGCCATGCTGCTGGCGCGGGGGGCGGCGCCGGGGATCTATGGCCGTCTGCGCGACGCCATGACGCGGGACCGCCATGCCTGAGACCCCGCGCCCGTTGCGCCGGCTGACCCATGTCACCGAAGCCCCCCTCGGCGGGGTGATGACCTATCTTGACGAGCTTGTGGGCGCGCAGTTGCGCAGCCTTCCGGATGTGCAGATCGACCTCATCACCCCGGAGATCAACCGGGACGCGCTGGCCGATCTGTCCGGCCCGCGGTTCAACCTGATCGCCTTCCGGCACCGCCGCGGATCGCCCTGGGCACTGTGGTCGATGGCGCTGAAGACGCTGCGGCATGTCCGCCGCACCCGTCCCGACATCCTGCATATCCATTCGACCTTTGCCGGTGCGGCGATCCGGGTCTTCGCGCCGCTTTTCCCGAAAGAGACGCGGATCGTCTATTGCCCGCATGGCTGGGCCTTTTCGCGGCAAGGCCGCCGCAGGGTCCAGCAGGCGACCGCCGCGGTGGAACGCTGGCTTGCCGGGGTCAGCGACAGGATCGTGTGCATCTCGGACCATGAACGAGACGAGGCGGTGGCCGCCGGCATTCCTGCCGGCCGGCTGGTCGTCATCGAGAACGGCATCAGCCCCCGGAACGCATCGGAAGGCGGCAACTCGCCGCAGGCCGGCGTGGTGCCCGTGCGCCGGCCCGGCCGCAGGCTGATCGCCTTTGCCGGACGCTTCGACCGCCAGAAGGGTTTCGACACATTCGTCGAAGTGATGCGCGAGCTTGGTGACGAAGCCGACGGCATCGCCATCGGCAGCGCCATCACCTCGGCCGAACCGCTGCCGGAATGTCCCGTGAATGTGCGGATTCTTGGCTGGCAGAGCAGGCCGGCGGTGTTCGAGATGTATCGCCAGGCCGACCTTCTGCTGGTTCCGTCCCGCTGGGAAGGCTTTGGCCTGGTCGCGGCCGAGGCCATGCAGGCCGGGCTTGCCGTCTTTGCAAGCCGGGTCGGGGGCCTGCAGGATATCGTCGTGGATGGCGAGACGGGGCGGCTGTTCGAGCCCGACGACGTGGCCGGAATCGTGGCGCAGATCCGCGCCACTTCGGACGACCGGCTGAGGCTTTATGGAGAGAACGGGCGCAGCCGCTATCTGGCGCGCTATACGACCGAACGGATGTCGCGGAAGATGACGGCGCTTTACGACGCGCTGTTGTCCGCGGGCGCCGGACGCCGGGGAGCCCGGCGCCCGCGGACGAAAGCAGGGGATCAGAGCAGGAAGTCCGACGCATCCAGGTGATGGACGCCGTTCAGGACGATGCTGATCTCGTATTCCCTGTCATTGTCGACGCTGGCCTGGACATAGGTCTTGTTGTGCGCCTGATCGATATAGATGCCCAGGTCGCGGGCATTCTCCAGCCAGTCGGACCCGATGAACCGGAAGCCCTGGCCGCCCGACTGTCCCTCATGCGCGTCGATGCCGCGCAGGTCGATGAGATCGCCGTCCTGCCAGTCCTTGATGGCATCCCCGACACCGGTTTCCCGGAACACGAACCTGTCCTGGCCCGCGCGCCCGATGAAGACATCCTCACCGCCATTGCCGCGCAGCACGTCGTTGCCGTTGCCGCCCTGAAGCACGTCATTGCCGCTGGTGCCCTGGATGTCTTTCGCGCCAGCGGAACCGGTGCTTCCGCCGGGGGCGGCGATGGGGCTGCTGCCCAAAGCGGGCATGGAGATGCCGCCGGGGCCGTTGTCCTTGTTCGCCAGATCCCGGAACGTGTAATAGGCTTCCCGCGGATTGCCATTGCCATCCAGCAGCCCGAAGCCCGGCTCGAAGCTGGAATCCTGATAGGCAAACCACATGATCGGCCCGGCCCAAGGAAGATCCTCGGCCAGATCGACGGCTTCGCGAAGCATGCGCGCCTGGTCGGACTGACTGACGGCGACGCCGCCGACCAGCGTTTTGGCGCCGAATTCCGTCATCCAGATCTGCTTGTCCGCATCGCCATTGGCGACCATGGTGTCGCGGATCCCGTCCTCCATCATCTGCCAGCCGTTCCACGACTCGTCGTCGCTGGGGAACAGGGGGAAGGTATAGGGGTGGTATCCGACCGCGTCGAAATAGTCGCCGGCGCCGGCCTCGTACATTTCCTCCAGGTAATCGACCGCGCCCCACATGCCGTTGCCCGTGGAGGGGACGGCCGCCGTGCCTCCGGTAATGACCACGTCGTCGCTGTCGACCGCCTTGATCGCGTCATACGCGTGCTTCAGAACCTCGGTATAGTTCTGGGGGGAGATCCCGTGCTTGTTCTGCTCGTTCAGGATTTCCCAGTGATCGACCACATTGTCATAGCGGCTGGCCGCCTCGGCGGCGAACCGCCCGAACGCCTCCTGGTCGGCCCTGCTCGACAGGGTGCTGCCCACCCAGTCCGGGGTATTGTTCAGGACGGCCGTGATCTTGATTCCCTTGGCTTCGACCGCGTCGAAGACCCGATCGACGAGCGTCCAGTCGTATCCGCCGCGGCTGCTTGGCTGCACAAGGCTCCAGTGGATGTCGAGGCGAACCCAGTCCACCCCCATGTCCACATAGTCCTGCAGTTCTGACTGCATCTCTGCAGTCGATCTGCCAAGCAGTTCCCCGAAAGGAGTAGCAATTCCCAACTGTCCCGGTTTTACCTTGGCTGCCATGGTGGAGCAGTTCCCTGTATCGATTTTTGCCGGCAGACCGCTAAGCCATCCTTGCCCAGGTGTCAGCACCCCGGAAAAATGCGGTGGCATCAATCTGCCAAGCTGTCGGCAGAATCACGCTTGCAACCTTGAATTGCGAAACGGCCGCAATATGCAGCTTCACCGGCTTTTCCGTTTCGAACGAGCGGACTGTTGTTTCCTGCGCGGCGAATCCAGACCGGCGGATTGACCTCCACCGGAATCCACCCCTCCGGCCCATGGCCGCTGGCGGCGACAGCGGAGCGATCCACAAAGGCTTGCCGGCCGTCATCCGGCGCATCGCGTCGAGAGCGCGCGTGCCCCGGAGGAGATTCTGCAGCGAAGCGGGCTGGAAGAACCGAGGCGGCATCGCGCGAGACTGGCGGGCGGCTGGGGCCGTGCAGGTGCGTGCCGGATGCGGCTCGGTCTTCTTCGCCGATCCTGTACTGAAGTCACGCGCACGATCCGCCGTGCGGCGGATGCGGAGGCCGCCGCATCTCACAGCGCCTCCGGCAGGCCGAAGGCCGTGCTCCATGCGCGTCAGGTTCGGACAAGCAGGACGGGATGTCCTGCGAGGACCAGCTGGCGCAGGCGCGCGACACCGTGGACCGGCTGGGGTCCGCAGCGGCGGGTGAGCCCTGCGACGGATGCTTATCCCGGCACTTCCCGGCGTGATGGCCGTGAAGCAGCGAAGGGCGATGTTCCCGCGGTCGCGGTAGAGAGCATCGACCGGATCGGCCGGCGCGCCGCGCGAGCGGTGCCGTAGAGGCACGGCCAGGTGAGATGACCTCGGTCCGGCGGCGCCGGG
>CALLYR010000159.1 GCA_937859005.1 uncultured Paracoccus sp.
TCCGGCGTCGTCAGCAATATCTGCGGCGGGTCGGTGCGCTGGCGCTGGCGGGCGGCGCTGCCCGTGTCACCGGTGCGGTCCTCGACCCGGATCGGCAAGTTCAGGTCCGACACAGGCCGCGCGAGGTTGCGCCCGATATCCGCCGTCAGCGCCTTCAAGGGCGAGACATAGACCGTATGCAGCCCCCGCCAGCCGTTCCGCAGTTCAACCAGCGAGGGCAGGAACCCCGCCAGCGTCTTGCCGCCTCCCGTCGGGGCGATCAGCAGGCTGTCGCCGGATGCATCCAGCAGCGCAAGCTGATGGGGATGCGGGGTCCAGCCCTGCTCCGCGAACCAGCCGGCGAAGGCGGGGGGCAGGACCCCCGCTTCTCTGTCCGCCTGACTGTCATCCATGATCCGATCCATGTCCCGCAGGTAAGGCGCGCGGTGCCCGCGCACCACCTTTACTCACTCCGCTTCTTGCGGCCGTGGCGGATACCGGCGCGGGCGGCGTCGGGCGCGTCGGGCGCGTCGGCGGCAAAGGCGTTCGGCGCGTCGATCATCGCTTCCAGCGTCTCCAGCCGGTCGGCCTCGGACGCGGGCTTGTCCCAGCGGATGCGGCTGATCCTCGGAAAACGCATGGCGACGCCGGATTTGTGGCGCGCGGACCGGTTGACGCCCTCGAAGGCGACCTCCAGCACCAGTCCGGGGCTGACCGCGCGGACCGGGCCGAAACGGTCCACGGTGTTGTTGCGGACAAAACGGTCGAGCTCGCGCAGTTCCTCGTCCGTGAAGCCGAAATAGGCCTTGCCCACCGGGACCAGACCGCCGCCCCCCCACAGGCCGAAAGTGGAATCGGAATAGAACCCCGACCGCTTGCCGTGGCCGCGCTGGGCATACATCAGCACGGCATCGACAACGAGGGGGTCGCGTTTCCTTTTGACCCACGGCCCGCGCGGGCGGCCGCCGATATAGGGTGAATCCCTGCGCTTCATCATCACGCCCTCGATCACCGGATCGGGCGGATCGGCGCGCAGCGCGGCAAGGTCGTCCCATGTGGCGAAGGGCAGCAGGGGCGAGATGTCGATGCGGCCGGACCCGAAATCCGCCCCTTCCAGCACTGTGCGCCGTTCGGTCAGGGGCAGGCCGCGCAGGTCGCGCCCCTGCCAGACCAGCAGGTCATAGACGCGCAGGCCCGCCGGATGGCTGCCCAGCAGCGCGCGGCTGACCCCCTTGCGGTTCAGCCGCTGCTGCAGGTCGTTGAACGTGGCGACCCCTCCCGCGCGGCGCACGATCAGTTCGCCATCCGCCGCGCCGTCGAAGTTCATCGCCTCGATCACATCGGGAAAGGCGGCCGAGATGTCCTCGCCCGTGCGGGAATACAGCCGCCGTGTGCCCCCTTCGGCCACCGCCTGCACGCGGATGCCATCCCATTTCCATTCGGCCCAGTAATCGGTCGGGTCCAGCGCCCGCAGTTCCTCCAGATCGGTCGGCGTGGACAGCATGACGGGGCGGAACGGGGCCAGGGCCGCGCGTTCGGGCCGGGGGCCGCCCTCGATCCAGTGGAACAGCTCGGGATAGGGCGGCATCAGTCCGTGCCAGATCTCCTCGATGTCCGGCAGGGTCGGCCCGCCCATCTGCGCAAGCGCCGTGCGCGCCAGCCGCGCCGACAGGCCCACGCGCAGGTTCCCGGTGGCAAGCTTCAGGAAGGCCAGCCGTTCGGACGGTCCCAGCCGGTCCAGGACGCCCGCAATGGCGGCGGGCAGCCCGGCCTTGCCGGTCGTCTCCAGCAGATGCACGGCGTCGGACAGGCGCAGATCGCCCGCAGGCTCGCCCTTCCAGATCAGGGCGATGGTTTCCGCCAGATCGCCCACGAAGTCATGGGACAGGTTGAACAGCACCTCGTCGAACCTCTCTGCCGCCAGCCCGCGCAGCAGCCCCGGCGTGACGGTGCGCAGCTTCAGCTCGCCCGTCAGCGCGGCCAGTGCATATCCGCGGTCCGGGTCGGGGGTGCGTTCCAGATAATGCTGCACCAGTTGCAGCTTGGCATTGCGGGCGGGCGTGAAGGCCAGCCGTTCCAGAAGGGCGGCGAATGCCTTCATTCCGCCTCGTCCTCGTATCCGACCAGCCGCAGGGGGCGGGCGTCCAGGCCGTTCAGCTCGCACCAGCGGACCAGCCCTTCCTCGGCCCCGTGGGTGACCCAGACCTGTTCGGGGGAAAGCTCGGCCAGCGTCCGGGTCAGTTGCGGCCAGTCCACATGGTCGGAAATGACCAGCGGCAGTTCGACGCCGCGCTGGCGGGCGCGGGCGCGCACCGCCATCCAGCCGCTGGCGAAACAGATCACCGGGTCGCGGAATCGCTGGACCCATGGGCTGGCAAAGGCCGACGGCGGCGCGATGACGACCTGCCCCTCGATCTCGCCCGGCGTCGTGGCCGGGCGCAGGTCACCCAGTTCGATGCCCTGTTCGACGTGGTAATCGGTCAGCCGCTGCACCGCCCCCTGCAGGTGGATGGGCGCGGCATGGCCCGCAGCCCGCAGCAGCGCGATCACCCGCTGCGCCTTGCCCAGCGCATAGGCGCCGACCAGATGGGGGCGGTCGGGAAATTCGGCCATGCTGGCCAGCAGCCGCGCGGTTTCCGCCGCCGGGTCGGGATGCCTGAATACCGGCAGGCCGAATGTCGCCTCGGTCACGAAGATGTCGCAGGGGACGGGTTCCCACGGGGCGCAGACCGGATTCGGGGTGCGGCAGTAATCGCCCGACACGACGAAGACCGGGCCATCGTCGCAAGCCAGACGGATCTGGGCCGAGCCGAGGATATGACCCGCGGGATGAAAGCTCACCTCGACCCCGCCGGCCCGCAGCGGCCCATCCGCCGCCTGCGCGGTTTCGCAGAAATCCGGGCCATAGCGGATCGCCATGATGTCCAGCGTCTCGCGCGTCGCCAGCACGGCGCCGTGGCCGGGGCGCGCATGGTCGCCGTGGCCGTGGGTGATCAGCGCACGGGCGACAGGGCGCACCGGGTCGATGAAGAAATCGCCGGGCGGGCAGTAAAGCCCGGCCCCGGTCGGATGAAGGAAATGGTCGGCGCGCATGGCCCCTCAACGCGGGCGGATGCGCGGCGGTTCAAACGATGCAGCCCGGCCCCCGGTCCGGCCGGAACCCTTGCCGGGCTGACCGGTTGTCCTGCACGAACGACCATCCCGCCCATGGGGCGGAAGGAGGCAGAGCGATGGTCCGGCAGATACCCCTGGACCCGGCGGGCCGGGCGGACGGCCCCGTCCGGGGCGAGGATCACAGCGGCGGCATGCACGAGATCGCGCCGGATCTGGCCTGGCGCCGGCTGGCCATCGTCAATGTGGTATTTTTCGGCAGGACGGGCGCGGGCGACCGGGAATGGGTTCTGATCGATGCCGGCGTGATCGGCGCCACCCGCCTGATCGCCGCAGCCGCGCAGGAACGGTTCGGACCCGATGCCCGTCCGGCTGCCATTCTCATGACGCACGGCCATTTCGACCATGTGGGCGGGCTCGAAGAGCTTGCCGACCGCTGGGAAGCCCCGGTTTACGCCCATGATCTGGAACATCCCTATCTGAACGGCACCGCCGCCTATCCCCCGCCCGATCCTTCGGTCGGGGGCGGGCTGATGTCGTTGCTGTCGCCGCTTTATCCGCGCGGCCCGGTGGATGTGGGCCGCAGGCTGCGCAGCCTGCCTGCGGATGGCCAGGTTCCGCATATGCCGGGCTGGCGCTGGCTGCATACGCCCGGCCATACGCCCGGCCATGTCTCGTTCTGGCGCGAATCGGACCGCACCCTGATCGCGGGCGACGCCTTCATCACGACGCGGCAGGAATCGGCCTATGCCGTGGCTGTCCAGACGCCGGAGATGCACGGGCCTCCCATGTACTACACGACCGACTGGGCTGCCGCCCGCCGATCGGTTGAAACCCTTGCGGCGCTTGAACCCGACCGGGCAATCACCGGCCACGGACCGGCCATGGAAGGGTCCGACATGCGCCGGGCGCTGCATGAACTGGCCCGCGATTTCCAGCGCGTCGCGGTGCCGGAGCAGGGCAGATATGTCGAGCGCCCCGCAGCGCAGCAGGAGGGCGGTGAATACCGTGACCCCTGAGACCGATCAGGGAAAGGATGTTTCCCGCCGCCACGGCCCTGCCGCCGCGCAGGAGGTCCGCGTCTTCGCCCTTGCTCGGGCGCTGAAGAGGGAGCTTTGGGGGCAAGGCCCAACCGCGCACCTCGGCCGGGCCGTTACCGCGCGATGCCGTCCTGATCCGACAAGGCGGGGGCGCATCCGCAATCCGCCAGCGGCAGGCCGAGGCGGTCCCGGCGTTGCCGCAGCTTGCAGCGAAGCCGCGCGCTTCCTGACCTTCCCTCATGCCCCAAGGGCAGGATTGCCCTTGTTCCCGGAATGGGGCAAGCGGTCGGTGACCCTGGGCGAAACGGAACTGCCATGCAGCAAGACAGGACAGATCTGCCCGCATCGGTGCAAGGCGGGGCCGAGAAACCGCCGGGACCGGCCGCGCCGGACCGGCTGCTGCAGCACCTGGCCGCCATCGTCGAAGGCTCGGACGATGCCATCCTGACCAAGGATCTGAACGGCATCATCACCAGCTGGAACCGCGGCGCCGAGCATCTGTTCGGCTATACCGCCCAGGAAGCGATCGGCCGTCCCGTCCTCATGCTGATGCCGCCCGAGCGCGAGAGCGAGGAAACCACTATCCTGGCCCGCATCCGCCGCGGCGAGCGTGTGGATCATTACGAAACCATCCGCCAGCGCAAGAACGGCAGCCTGATCCATATCTCGCTGACCGTATCGCCCCTGCGCGACCCGACGGGGGCGATCTTCGGCGCCTCGAAGATCGCGCGCGACATCACCGAACGCCACCGGGCCGAGGAACGCCAGCGCCTGCTGCTGGCCGAGATGCAGCACCGCATCAAGAACGTCTTTGCCCTGGCGGGCGGACTGGTGCGGCTGTGCGCGCAACAGGCCGATACGCCCCGGGAACTGGCGCAGCTGGTCCAGGCGCGGCTGCAGGCGCTGGCGCAGGCGCAGGCCCTGACCGTCCCCGGCCCCGAGGCCGGCGAAGGCGGGGGCGAAAGCCGCACGACCCTGCATGCCCTGGTGCGCGTCCTGTGCGAACCCATAGGCGGCAACCTGGGCGAGCGGCTGATCGTGCAGGGCGACGATGTTTCGCTGTCCGGCCGCGGGATCACGCCGCTGGCGCTGGTCCTGCACGAACTGATGACGAATGCCGCGAAATACGGTGCGCTCGGCACGCCGGGCGGGACGATCACCGTCACCTCGCGCCAGCAGGGCGACCGGCTGACGATCCGGTGGTCGGAACGTACCAGCCGTTCCCCGGCCTTGGCCCCCGGACACGAAGGTTTCGGGGGCCAGCTGATCCGCATGACCGTCGAGGGCGAGCTGGACGGCAGCATCACCCGCGAATGGGCCGCCGAGGGCCTGAACATCACCCTGGATCTGAGACGGGCGCGGCTGGGCTGACGTCAGAGCCGGCAGTTTTTCCGCACCGGACGCACAGGGTCGCGACGGACGCCTGCCCGCTTCAGACCGCATTTCCATCCAGAGAGGCTGCCGACGGCCGGGCCGGCCGGCAGTGCCGGGAACGAAGCCTGACAAAAACATTTGCAATTGTCGATTGCTTCGATCACCTTCCCCCTCAGCCTTCCCGAGGGAGAGTCGCCCGTGCCGCCGATCGATCCGATGCCCCTGTCGTGCCTGCCTGCGCGTGAGCGTGCCCCAGGGCCGGTCGCACCGGCACGCAGGCCCGGACCCCGCAGGCGGAACAATCTCTCGCCTGTGCCGCGCAATCCGCGTGCCGGCTGTTTTCCGAAACGGACCCGGATCTGATTTCATGACCTCACCGGCTCAGGTGCTGCTGGCCAGCCTGCCCCTGACGACATCTGCGGATGCCGCCTGCAATCCGCCGATCAGGCCGGACGCCGCAGTGGCCCATCATGCCCGCATCGCCGCCGCTCATGGCGGCATCCTGACTGCGGCCAGAACCCTGCAGGCCGCCGTCGCGCAGCCTGTCGAAGCCCCGTCCGAACAGATGCTGACCGGGCCTCGCGGGGCGGAGGGCGGCGATCCGCAGAAGGGACTGAATACAGTGCCGAACTGCCCCCAGGAAGAACAGGACTGCTTGTCCGACCGGACGCATCCGCGCCGTCATTACGACGGCCTGGGCATCCGGAACGTCCATCCGGGCCGACACGCCCGGATCGGACGCCCCGAACTGACCGTTCCGCCGCAGCCGGGCCTGCGGGCAGGGCGGAACAGCGCGGTGGACGAAACGCCGATGGCTGATCTGAACGCGACGTTGGTCCCACCGGTGAAGCAGACCAAGACCACCGAACGCGCCGGGGCGCCGCCGGGACCGGACCGGATCGCCGTCCACGGGTCGCACAGCCTCGACGGCCCCGGTACGATTTTCCAGCAAGGAGTGTGGCAATGATCGTCTGCCACTGCATGCAGATCAGCGACCATGAGATTCATGCCGCGGTCGGCTGGATGCGCGCGTCCGATGCCGATACCATCGTCACGCCCGGCAAGATCTATCGTGCCCTGGGCAAGCGTGCGGATTGCGGCGGCTGCATGAAGCTGTTCGTCGCCACCATGCGCCAGGCCAACGGCTTTGCCGTCAGCGATGGCACGGCCGAAGTTCCCGCAATTCTGCGCGGGCTGCGCGACAGCGCGCCGGCCCGCCACCAGCAAAGGAAAACCGGATGAAGGGCGACGACAAGGTCATCGAATATCTGAATGCCGCGCTGAGATCGGAACTGACCGCCGTCAGCCAGTACTGGCTGCATTACCGGCTGCAGGAGGATTGGGGTTACGGCCGCATCGCCGACAAGTCCCGCGCCGAGTCGATCGAAGAGATGCACCACGCCGACCGGCTGATCCAGCGGATCATCTTTCTGGAAGGCCATCCGAATCTTCAGCGGCTGGACCCGCTGCGGATCGGCGAGAACCTCAAGGAAACGCTGGAGGCCGATCTGGCTGGCGAGCATGACGCCCGCAACCTCTATATCGAGGCGCGCGAATACTGCAAAAGCGTCGGCGACCATGTGTCCAAGGCGCTGTTCGACGACCTGATCGCCGACGAGGAAGGCCATATCGACTTTCTCGAAACGCAACTCGACCTGTACAACGACATCGGTCAGCAGAATTACGGCTTGCTGAACGCCAAGCCCGCCGACAAGACCGAGTGAGCGAACGGGGGCGGCCCAGTCCCGGCGCCAGCGGCCTGGCCGCCCCCTGCCGGGCCGCCTTCGCGGTCATGTCCCTGTCCCTTCCGATCCTCCTGCCTTTCGCCCGGCAGCCCTTGACCGGCGCGGCTCGACCGCCCTGGGTGCAGCCTTGACAAGGGGCGGCCCCGGCAGCGGGCAGAAGGCGTCGCCGCCTGCGGCAGCTTGCGTGACATCGCCCTGCCGCTGCAGGATATCCGCGACATGGCTCTGACGCTGCGCCTCGACGCCCCAGACGACGGCCGCATTCGCCCGCACCATCGGACCGGCCGAAGGGCTGGACGATCCGGCGCTGACCGGGAGGGCCGATCCGCAGAGGCGACCGACGGCCGCGATCCCGCAGCACGCGATCACCATCGCGCGCGATACCGTTACGGCTGAATTCGACGGCGCCTTGGGACCGAGCCTTGGCCCCCACGGGAAATGCGGCGATTGATGACCGTCCGGCGGACGCGACCCTGACCGATGGCAGCGGCGCGATCTGGACAACGCAGGAAGGTGAGCTGCAACTCTGCGCCACAACATGTCCGGGGACACCCGCCTGATCGGTCTGGCCAACGCTGCGGCGTCAGGCTCATGATCCGCACGGGGCAGCGTCCCGGTCCGATCGGAACCAGTGGGGCTTTACGGACCGAGGCCGGGGGCTTTTTCACGCGCACCGGGCCGGGCGGCCCGGTCCCTTTCCCTCGGCAAGCGCGCCCCGACCCTCCGTCCGGGCCGGGGCGCTTGCCAGACGGCCGAGACCCCGGCCGCAACCATGTGCGGGGCATCCTGGGACCTGCACGGCAAGGCCCCTGCCCCGGCAGGACGGGGGCAAGGGCAAAGTCGCTTCAGAAAAGATCGGCAAGCGTATGGTTGGCAAAGACATAGGTGTCGTTGCCGAAGACCAGCAGGACATCGCTGCCGCTTTGCGTGACGCTCGGGCAGGCCGGCGCCGCCGAGATGGAGGCCAGCCCTTCGCGGCCGCTGATCGTGATGCGGTCGATGCCGGACTGGAAATCCTCGATCACGATGCGGCTTGCAGTGGGGGCAAAGGCGTTGGTGAAGACGAAGTGATCGACGCCGCCCCCGCCCGCCAGCTTCGTGGTCGCACCATCGGCCAGATCGACATACAGCATGTCGTTGCCGCTGCCGCCATCGATCCGGCCGCCGCCGCCGTTCGCCTGCAGGACATCGTTGCCGTCCCAGCCGAACAGGATATCGGCGCCGGCCCCGCCCGACAGCGTGTCGTTGCCGGACCCGCCTTCCAGCGTGTCGTTGCCCAGACCGCCGACAAGCGAATCGCCGTCTGCCCCGCCTTGCAGCCGATCCGCGCCGTCTCCGCCTTCGAGCGTGTCGCAGCCAGCCCCGCCCACGAGGCTGTCGTTGCCCGCCCCGCCCGTCAGCCGGTCGTTGCCGCCCTGCCCGTCCAGCGTGTCATGACCCATGCCGCCGGACAGCGTATCGGCCCCCTCGCCCCCGAACAGGGAATCCTGGCCCTCGCCGCCATCCAGGCTGTCGTTGCCAAGCCCGCCATGAAGAACATCGCTGCCGCCCCGGCCGGCGATGATGTCGTTCCCCTCGCCGCCGTCGATCCAGTCGGAGGCCATCGTGCCCTCGACGATGTCGTTGCCGCCCAGCGCCTCGATCCGTCCGCCCGCCCAGGTCAGGGCGTCGAAATCATGGTCCTGGAATCCGATGGCAATCCGCTCGGCCCCGTCAGTGCCGTGGACGCAACCGTCGGGATAACGGGCCTTGACGTTGAGCAGCACGACCTCGCCCGCGGCGGTCCCCAGCACGATGTCGTCGGCCACGCCGTCGGCATCGGCATCCCTCAGGCTGCCCGCCCCGATGGCGCGCGCGTCATAGGCGATGCTGCCGATGGTCAGGCTGTCGCCTTCGGCCTGCGAGAAATCGGTGATGACATCGCGGCCGCCGCCCGTGAGGATGAACCGGTCCGCCCCACGGCCGCCGGTCATCACGTCGCTTCCGCCCCCGTCGCAGATGTGGTCGTTGCCGTTGCCGCCGGACAGAACGTCGTCCCCCGCGCCCCCCATCAGCGTGTCGGCATCGCCTTGGCCGAACAGATGGTCCCGGCCGCCGGTGCCGCGCAGGACATCGTTGCCATAGCCGCCGTACAGCATGTTGATCGCCCGCGCGATGCCGGTCAGGGTGTCATTGCCGTCGAAGCCGGCCGCATAACCCACCCCGTCCAGAGACAGGATCGTCCCATCCTCGGCCCGGACGCGGCCGGGCAGCAGGGTGGCCGTCAGCTTCTCGTGCCCCGCATGGACCGGATCGCGCTCGTCCAGCAGAAAGGCGTTCAGGCCGTGGGCATGGCTGTCGGGATGCAGAAAGCTGAGATTGCCGTTGCCGTCGATGGTGACAAAGCTCGACGCGCCCGTCTGGGCGGCCGGGAACCAGCCGATGCCGATTCCGCGGTCGGCGAATTCCTCATAGGCGCGGGCCATCCAGAAACCGGCATCCTGGGTCCCGACCTTGTTGACGGAATTTCCGGCCGCATTCGTTTCGGTGATGATGAGATCGTCGGACCCCAGGACACCGTAATTCGCCTCGATCAGCTGTGACAGCTGATCGGTGGTCTGATTGCTGTTGCCGCCCAGCCATCCGGGATAAAGATGCCCCGACCAGACCAGCTGGTCGCCGGCAGCGGCGCGAATCTGGTCCAGAACGCTGATCCCGCCGTTCCTAGTATTTGCCAGGATGTCGAAGCGGGCCGAATAGCTGAAGCCGCCGACAAGGATCTTGGCGTCCGACCGGGCCTCGATCTGTTCAACCAGACCGGCCATGTGATCGCCATACATGCGGACGAATTCGCCGGTGTGGCCGGCCAGCTTTTCGGCCCGGGCATAGGTTGCGGGCTCATTGACGGTTTCCAGGCCATAGACGGCGGCCTTGACGCGGCCATGTCCGTCCAGCCAGTCCAGCATTCGAGTCCAGCTGTCCTGCATCCGGGTCAGGATGTCGCCCGCAAGTTCGGTGCGGATCTGCTGGAGCGTCGCCGTATCGGCATCGCCGAAGCCCTGCGCCTCGCCATCGGCATAACAGAAGACGAAGTTGAATCCCTGCTTCGCGGCTTCGATCAGGAAGCGTTCATATTCGGGATGAAGCGATCCGTCGCGATTGAAGGAATAGGCATTGAATCCCAGACGGAGCGTGGTGACCTCGGGCAAAGCGGCCCGAAGGCGGATGGCGAATTGCTCGGGCTTGTGCTCCATCCCGGCGGGAATGGTTTGGTATTCGGACTGCCAGATGTATGGCTTGTCCCGATCGGTGATCGTGGTGCCGGCTTTCAGGTCAGCTTCCCATTTGTCCTGGGCAAAGACCTGCAGATTGATCATGTTGATGCTGGAAGTGGACGACATCTGAACTCGCAATCCTTGAAATGAAAACAGGCAAAAAATCTTGTGCCCGGCCGGGCGAATGTGCCCTGGCCGGCCGTTCTGACTTCTTTCGCCCCGTGAAAATGGGCGGGAAGTGGTTAATTTCCTGTAACCGCGCGAATGATTCTTCTCGCGCCTCGGTTGAATAAGATCGCCTTATAGGGGATCCGCCTGCACCGATCCCGCCGTTTTGACAGGGCAGGACAATTTGTCGCAGGCCTGCCCTGCGGGCGCAGGCTTCAGCGCCGGTCGGCACGGTTCTGTCAGCATTGGGTGAGACCTCACGAGGGCCCGGGGGGGGCGGATATCCGTCCCGAGCGCATCCGCCATGGCTGGCGCAGCATCCCGCCGAAGCGGAGGTTCGCCGTCCCTTCGCCCCGTCCGTGCGGGGGGGGCGTCACGAAGGGGGAAGCAGTCGTTCCTGCGATCAGGGGCGGGCGGCCAAGGACGCGCGATCGATCCTCGGGCCACACCGAGCACACGGATTCACGAACCACTATCCATCCCGGCGGTCGGAGGGCCGAGGGAAGCCACGATCCTGACCTGTCATGATGGCGCGATGCGTCCACGATGACCCTGAACGCGGGAAGGTTCTGGCGGCGGCCGGGATAGTAACGGACGCAGCCTTCGAAGGCGGGCGATCAGTCGTCAAGAATCTGCGCCGGCAAACCCATGCGATGTGCCGCCCGACGATGTCTTCGGGGACATGGGCGATGTCATGCCCGCTTGCTGCCGCCTCGTCATGACGTAAGGACTGTTGAAGGTCGGTTGATCGCCGCTTCTGCCCCTCCTTCCCGAACTCCCAAGCATAAAGCTCCCCGGCCGTCTTGCGGCGCATGTTGTGCCGATGTGCCGGATCAGTTCCTGCGGATGTTCGGGCCTGCCCCGTGCGGCAAGGCAATCGGGCGAATCCGCCGCCACCAGCCGGCCGTCGGCACCGATCCGAACCGTGATCCTGTCCTTTTCGACGCTTTCGCCCAACTGGACGCCGGCAGCGAAGTCCTTCTGGAGAATGCTGCGGAAGCTGCTGTCGCGGATTTGCCATGCGCGTCCCTCGGGACGCGCCGAAAAGGCGATCATGTCGCTGCACGCAGCCTTGGCCGGGATGCGAGGCGCCGCGCGAAGAACGGGGCAGCTTCTTCCTGGAACCGGTCTCGCGGCGCTGCGGTTGGTTATCCTGGTTGATATCCGATGAGGGCGGGAAGCGGATGGCGGACAGCAGGCGGGATGCCAGGGATGCCCATGCCGCGTCGAAATCGACGCAGGGACGCGATGTGATCGGCTGGAAGATCGACCCCGACCAACGGGACCAGTTGCTCGGGCGGTTTCCCCCCCACTATGCGGATGCCGTCGCCGACCATGTCACGCTGGCCGCTCATGTCGGCAAGGAGGCGCCGCTTCCGTGCGAGACCTCGGGCGAGATCATCGGCATCAGCGATGACGGAAACGGGGTCGAGGCGATGGTGGTCCGGATCGGCGGCACGGCCGAACGTCCCGATGGCAAGACCTATCACATCACCTGGTCGCTGGACCGCTCGAAGGGACGAAAACCCGTCGAGAGCAATGACGTCATCGCCCGGCTCGGCTGGCAGGACCTGGATGCGCCGGTCCCGGTCCGGTTGAATCCGGCGCGCTTCTGAAAGGGTTCAGCGCCGCGCATCCGCTGGCGGGCGCTGCTGATCGAGGGGACGATGCCGCAACTGTTTCTCGACTGCGATGGCGTGCTGGCCGATTTCGACGCCTATGCGACTGAACTGCTCGGCATGCCGCCGCGCCAGTTCGAGGCACGCCACGGCCCCAAGCGGTTCTGGGGCCGGATCGCGGCGCACGACGATTTCTTCTTCAAGCTGCCGCTGATGCGGGATGCGCGCGAGCTTTGGGACGCACTCGCCCATCTGCATCCGATCATCCTGACCGGTCTGCCGCGCGGCGACTGGGCGGGACCGCAGAAGATGCGCTGGGCGGCCGAGCATTTTCCGCAGGCCCGGATGATCACGACCATGGCGCGGGCCAAGCGCGACCACATGGAGAATCCGGGCGACGTCCTCGTCGATGACCTGCTGAAATACAAGGCTTTGTGGGAAGAGGCGGGCGGCGTGTTCGTGCATCACCGGAACGCGAAGGCGACGCTGCGGGAACTGAAGGCGCGCGGCATCGACGTTCGGGACTGAGGCCGCGGCCGCAAGCTGTATCTGAGGACCGCCGGCCTGCCCATGGCCCGCCTGAGCGGCCGGAAAAGGTCTGGCTCCGTCCTGCCCCGGCAGCCGCCGCATTCGGCTGCTCCGGTGTCCATGTGGAAACGGACTGCTGAACGGGCCGGTTGTCGAGGCCGGTGTTCGCGATGTCGGGGAGCGGGGGGCAATCCCTCGTGCCCATGCTGTCCGGCGCCCTGCGGCCGAGTGCAGGACCGGAAAGGACGCAGCTCGTCCAAGAGGACTCGGCCTGGCAGGAGCCAGGGCAGGCCGGGATCTGGTGCACGCCGCGCCTTTGATCGCACGGCAGGCTCGCCGGGAATCGGGTCCATTCTCCTGAAAGGGCGGATCGCACACCGATGGTGCGGGGCGCTCCGGTGCAAACTGCAAAAAAACCTTCCACGCCGGAAACGCAATGAGGCGTGATTGCATCCAATGGGCAGGAGGGATGGGAAAAGCCTTGAATGCAAGTTCCGCCCAGCCCTCGGAATCCCATGCACCCGCACCGAAGATGCCATGTATTACGCGAATTTCCCCGTCCTGGCCGCCACTCGCCGCCTTGTTCTGACCGCCATGCCGATGCTCTTGCGGGCCTCTGGTTCAATGTCGTCCCCGTGCTGGCCCATACCGCCAGTCCCGAGGCCGATCTTGTCGCGCCTGCGGCAAGGGACGAGGCCTCCGCCTTCGATGTGCCGATACGCCGCCGCAACCAGCTTGTATTCCGCACCGCGCAGCATCCTCAACAGCGATGCCGAAGCCGAGGAGACCGCGAAGGGCGCCTGGCCGCAGGTCTGGCCCGGCCCCGGCCGGTTCCGCGCCGAAAGCCGGTGCCTCGACCCGGATCGCCCGCATTGCCGGCAACGAAGCCCTTGGGCGTCTGCGCCGCACCGGCGCCTTCGCCTTTGGCGGGACGCGCTGCGGCCGTATCGCGGCGGGCGTCACGGGGCGGGCCACGGCCGAGGGGCTTTGCGACAAGGACGGATCCGGTCTGCCGGCTCGGATCTCGGCGACGAGGCGCATGGAAGGAGGCGCGCAAATGGCTTCACCCGTGAACGAAGGGCCCGGTCCCGACCTGACGCAAGGCGTCACGCCGGCCGATTTCGCCGGCAAGGCGATGCCGCGCAGCCATGCCGGCAAGAAATCGGCCCTGCTGATGCGCCTGAGCGACAAGGTGCTGGCGGCGGGGGCGAAATGCACCCATCCTCAAGGTCCGCTCGATCAGGGGCTGGCCATGGGCGAAATGCTGCGCTGTCCGCTGCGCCATGACTGTTTCTCGCTGCGCACCGGCAAGGCGCCGGGGGCGCCTGCCGTCGCTCCCGTTCCCTGCTGGAAGGTCGGACATCGGGGCGAACGCATCCTGATGCGTGAACGAATTGCCGCCCCTGGGGCGCCGCCGGCGGCATTGCAGCCGGATCAGCCGCGCGAAATCGTCATCATCGGCGGTGGTGCGGCGGGCTTTGCCCAGGCCACGGTGCTGGCGACCGACCGCGGTATCCTCGCCGCCGGCGACGCAGCACGCGGGCCCGGTGGCGCGGCCATGCGGGCCAGGCATCGGGTGGCGGCAGAACGCCGGGGCCGGGCCGGGGCCGAGGACATGCCGGGCGCAGGCGGACCCTTCCGGCATGTGCCCTTCTTCCGGAGCGCGCATTGCGCAACCGCCATCCGCCATGTCGGCCGTGCCGAAGCCTGGGGCGCGGTGGCGATCGGGGGGGGCATTGCCGCATGCGATGCCAGCGCCAGGCATTGCAAGGAGGGAAGGACGCTTGCTGCCGCCACCATCGGCCGCGATATCGCGGTCCTCGAACGGGGGCAGCCTCTGGCCGGGCTGGCCCGATGATGGACGGGGACCGGACCACTGCCTTTGTCCTGGCTGGCGGCGGCAGCCTCGGGGCGATCCAGGTGGGAATGCTGCTGGCGCTGACCAAGGCGGGGCTGCGGCCCGATTTCGTCATCGGCTCATCGGTGGGCGCGCTCAATGCCGCCCATTTCGCGGGGGCGCCGGATTTGGCAGGCGTGGAGCGGCTGGCGCAGATCTGGTGCGGGTTGCGCCGGTCCGACATCTTTCTGCTGTCGCCCTCGGGTCTGCTCGGGATCTTGCGCAGATCGGGCAGCATCGTCGATCCGGCCCATCTGCGGCGCTTGCTGGAGGCCCATCTTTCCTTTGCCCGGATCGAGCACGCGCGCCTGCCGTTGCACGTGATGGCGACGGATCAGCAAGGGGCGAGCGTGCGGCTTTCCGCAGGGCCGGCGGTCGAGACGATCCTTGCCAGTTCGGCCGTGCCCGGAATATTTCCGCCCGTCACCATCGATGGCCGCCAGTTGATGGACGGAGCGATTGCCGGGAACACGCCGCTGCGCGTCGCCGCCGAACTGGGCGCGACGCGGATCATCGTGCTTCCCACCGGCTATGCCTGCGCATTGACCGAGCCTCCGCGGGGCGTGATCGCGCGGATGCTGCATGCCGTGACGCTGCTGATCGCCTGGCAACTGATGCACGAGATCGAGACGATGCCCGAAGGCGTGGCGGTTCACCTTGCCCCCGCGCTCTGCCCGCTGGCCGTGTCGCCCTATGATTTCACCGCCTCGCGCCGGTTGATCGAGCGGGCGCAAGGCCGCACGCAGGAATGGATCGCCCGCGGCGGCCTGACCCGCCCGGCCCGCGCACGCGAGCTTGCCGCGCATCATCATTGACGTGCCGGGATGCCGGCACTCTGGGGCGCGGGCATGAGGCGGCGCCGTCGCGCCGCTGATCTTCGTGTTGGCCGGGGGGATGAGGTGCAGCATCGCTTCGGCCGCCGCCTTGGTGTTTCGGCCATTTTGCCGGACCGGCCCCGGGCATCCCTGCGCGGTCTGACCGGTGTGTCGAGCGTCGAGCGGGCAAGGGTCCGATCCTCCTTCGCTTCCTCGGCCAGCGCTTGCACGATTACGGCAGCCGCGGCCTTGCGGAGGTGGGGACCGCCGTCTG
>CALLYR010000160.1 GCA_937859005.1 uncultured Paracoccus sp.
GATGATGCCACCGTCACGCGCGAGGCGAAGGGCGCAAGCTGGGCGCGGCGCGACTGGCCGCCGGTGCCCACTGACGACACCACCGCCGCGCTGACCGGCGAATGGCCGATGCTGCCCAAGGCCGAGGCCAAGGCCGCCATCGGCAAGATCGCCGCCAAGGCCGAGGAAAAGGGCGTCTCGCTGTCGGACGACCAGCTGCGCCGGGCCGTGCTGGACAGCGTGCGCGCGCTGATGCTGATCCGCGCCTATCGCATCCGCGGCCATCTGTTCGCCGACCTCGACCCGCTGGGAATGCGCGAGATGCCGCCCTCGGGCGAGCTTGACCCCGCGACCTATGGCTTCACCGAGGCCGATCTGGACCGGCCCATCTTCATCGACAACGTGCTGGGCCTGCAGGTCGCCTCGATCCGCCAGATCACCGAACTGATGAAGCGGACCTATTGCGGCACCTTCGCGCTGCAGTTCATGCATATCTCGGACCCCGAGCAATCCGCCTGGCTGAAGGAGCGGATCGAGGGTTACGGCAAGGAAATCGCCTTCACCCGTGAGGGGCGCCGCGCCATCCTGAACAAGCTGGTCGAGGCCGAAGGCTTCGAGAAGTTCCTGCATGTCAAATACATGGGGACGAAACGCTTCGGCCTTGACGGGGGCGAGGCGCTGATCCCGGCGATGGAGCAGATCATCAAGCGCGGCGGCGCGCTGGGCGCGAAAGAGGTCGCGATCGGCATGCCCCACCGCGGCCGCCTTTCGGTGCTGGCCAACGTGATGGGCAAGCCGTTCCGCGCGATCTTCCACGAATTCCAGGGCGGCAGCTACAAGCCCGAGGACGTGGACGGCTCGGGCGACGTGAAATACCATCTGGGCGCCTCGTCCGACCGCGAATTCGACGGCAACACCGTCCATCTGTCGCTGACCGCCAACCCCTCGCACCTTGAGGCGGTGAACCCGGTCGTGCTGGGCAAGGTCCGCGCCAAGCAGGATCAGTATTCCGACACGAACACCCGCACCTCGGTCATCCCGATCCTGCTGCACGGCGACGCGGCATTCGCCGGTCAGGGCGTGGTGGCGGAATGCCTGCAGCTGTCGGGTATCCGCGGCCACCGCACCGGGGGCACGATCCACATCATCGTGAACAACCAGATCGGCTTCACCACGGCGCCGCATTTCAGCCGCACCTCGCCCTATCCGACCGACATCGCCCTGATGGTCGAGGCGCCGATCTTCCACGTGAACGGCGACGACCCCGAGGCCGTGGTCCACGCCGCCCGCGTCGCGACCGAGTTCCGGCAGAAGTTCCACAAGGACGTGGTCATCGACATCTTCTGCTATCGCCGCTTCGGTCACAACGAGGGCGACGAGCCCATGTTCACGAACCCGGCGATGTACAAGGAGATCAAGGCCCACAAGACCACGCTGCAGCTTTACACCGAGCGGCTGGTCCGCGACGGCCTGATCCCCGAGGGCGAGATCGAGGACATGAAGGCCGCCTTCCAGGCGCATCTGAACGAAGAGTTCGAGATCGGCAAGAACTTCAAGCCGAACAAGGCCGACTGGCTGGACGGCCGCTGGGCGGGCCTCGCGCCCGAGGGCGAGGAATACAGCCCCGGCAAGACCGACATTTCCGCCGAGACGATGGCGGAAGTCGGAACCGCGCTGACCCGTGTGCCGGACGGCTTCGACCTGCACCGGACCGTTTCGCGCCTGCTGGACGCCAAGAAGCAGATGTTCGAGTCGGGCCAGGGCTTCGACTGGGCCACGGGCGAGGCGCTGGCCTTCGGCTCGCTGCTGCTGGAAGGGCATCCGGTCCGCCTGTCGGGTCAGGATTCGGCCCGCGGCACCTTCAGCCAGCGCCATTCGGCCTTCATCGACCAGACGACCGAGGAACGGCGCTATCCCCTGAACCACATTCGCGGCGGTCAGGCGCGGTATGAGGTCATCGATTCGATGCTGTCCGAATATGCGGTGCTGGGGTTTGAGTACGGCTATTCGCTGGCCGAACCGAACGCCCTGACCCTGTGGGAGGCCCAGTTCGGCGACTTCGCCAACGGCGCGCAGATCATGTTCGACCAGTTCATCTCGTCGGGCGAAAAGAAATGGCTGCGGATGTCGGGCCTTGTCGTGCTGATGCCGCACGGATTCGAGGGCCAGGGGCCGGAACATTCCTCGGCCCGGCTGGAACGCTGGCTGCAGATGAGCGCCGAGGACAACTGGATCGTCGCCAACCTGACGACCCCGGCCAACTATTTCCACATCCTGCGCCGGCAACTGCATCGCGGCTTCCGCAAGCCGCTGATCCTGATGACGCCGAAATCGCTGCTGCGCCATCCGATGGCGGTCAGTTCCGCGGACGATTTCCTGACCGGATCGAAGTTCCACCGGCTGCTGTGCGACGACGCCGAACGCGGCAAGTCGGATTTCCAGCTGGCCGCGGACGACCAGATCCGCCGCGTCGTGATCTGTTCGGGCAAGGTCTATTACGACCTGCTGGCCGCGCGGAACGAGGCGGGCGCGAGCGACGTCTATCTGCTGCGGCTGGAACAGTTCTATCCGTTCCCGGCGCAGTCGATGTCCAAGGAGCTTGAACGCTTCAGGAATGCGGAAATCGTCTGGTGCCAGGAGGAACCCAAGAACCAGGGGGCGTGGTCCTTCGTCGAGCCGAACCTGGAGTGGGTGCTGAACCGGATCGGCGCGGCGCATCCGCGCGCGCGCTATGTCGGCCGGACTGCCGCCGCCTCGGTCGCCACCGGCCTTGCCAGCCGGCACAAGGCCGAGCAGGACGCGCTGGTCGCCGATGCCATCACGATCGGAGCCTGAGATGACCACCGAAGTCCGCGTCCCGTCCCTTGGTGAAAGCGTCTCGGAAGCGACTGTTGCCACCTGGTTCAGAAAGCCGGGTGACAGGGTCGCGGTGGACGAGATGCTGTGCGAACTGGAAACCGACAAGGTGACGGTCGAGGTGCCCTCGCCCGTGGCGGGGGTGCTGGCGGAAATCGTTGCCGCCGAGGGCGCGACGGTCGGGCCGAACGGCCTGCTGGCGCAGATCGACGAGACCGGCGCAGGGGCGGCCCCCGCCCCGCGCAAGACAAGCGAGGCCCAGCCGGCCGCAGACAGGGAACAGCCGAAGATGAGCGGAAAATCCGTGGACGTGATGGTGCCCACGCTGGGCGAAAGCGTGACCGAGGCAACGGTCGCCACCTGGTTCAAGAAAGTGGGCGACGCCGTCGCACAGGACGAGATGCTGTGCGAGCTGGAAACCGACAAGGTGTCGGTCGAGGTTCCCGCGCCCGCCTCGGGCGTGCTGGCCGACATCCTGGCGCCCGAAGGGGCGACCGTGGACGCGAAAGCCCGGCTGGCGATCATCACCGAAGGGGCCACGGCCACCGGCGGCACGAAGGCCCCGGTCGGATCTGCCTCGGGGGGCGAGGATGGCGTGACCGCAGGCGATGTCGGCTCTCCGGGCGCGGGCCCCGAGCAGGTGACCCCACGCGGGGATGTCGAGGATGCGCCGTCCGCGAAGAAGGCGATGGCCGAGGCCGGGATGTCCCGCGACCAGGTGCAGGGCAGCGGCCGCGATGGCCGCGTGATGAAGGAAGACGTCTCGCGCGCCGCATCGACCCCTGCCCCGGCGGCCCGCACGGAATCGGCCCCTGCCCCGGCGCAGGCGCCCCGTTCGCCGTCCTCGCCCCAGGACGCGCGCCGCGAGGAACGGGTCAAGATGACCCGCCTGCGCGCCACCATCGCCCGCCGCCTGAAGGACGCGCAGAACACCGCCGCGATGCTGACCACCTATAACGAGGTGGACATGTCCGGCATCATGGACCTGCGCAGCGAATACAAGGACGCCTTCGAGAAGAAGCACAAGGTCAAGCTGGGCTTCATGTCCTTCTTCGTGAAGGCGTGTTCCCACGCCCTGAAGGAAGTGCCTGAGGTCAATGCCGAGATCGACGGCGGCGACGTGGTCTACAAGCACTTCGTCCATATGGGCGTGGCGGTGGGCACCCCGAACGGGCTGGTCGTTCCGGTCGTCCGCGACGCCGACCAGAAGAGCTTCGCCCAGATCGAGAAGGAGATCGCCGAACTGGGCGCGCGGGCCCGCGACGGCAAGCTGACCTTGCCCGACCTGCAGGGCGGCACCTTCACCATCTCGAACGGCGGGGTCTATGGCTCGCTGATGTCCAGCCCGATCCTGAACCCGCCGCAGTCGGGCATCCTGGGGATGC
>CALLYR010000161.1 GCA_937859005.1 uncultured Paracoccus sp.
GGATGCAAGGCGGGCGATGCCGCCGGGGACGAAGGCTCACCGGCAAGCTCGGGCGCGTTGCGCCCGGATCACGCCCGCGCCGCCGGAGGCAGGCAGATCGTGACCTGAAAGCCGTCTGCCCGGCCCGGCGCGGGCGAACGGATCTCGAACCCTGCCCCGGTGCGGTCCGCGATGGTGCGGACGATGGCAAGGCCAAGGCCGCTGCCGCCGCCGTCGCCTTCGTGGCTGCCGCGCTCGAACCGGGACGCCAGCCGGGCCAGCGTTCCGGGCGGCACCGGGGGGCAGTCGTTCGTCACGGTCAGGCAGCGATCCGGCGTCAGCGCGACGCGGATCGGGGCATGGGGCGCATCGTGGCGCAGCGCGTTTTCGATCAGGTTGCGGCAGAGGATGCCGAAGGCGTCGGGGTCGATGTCGGACAGGACCGGGGCCTGCGGCAGATCGGCCTCGATGCGTTCGCCCGTTCCGCTGCGGCCAAAATCCGCCAGCGTCAGGCGCAGCACGTCCCGCAGGTCCAGCACCCGCCCCGTGCGCAACTGTGCGCCTTCGGCGCGGGCCAGCTGCATCAGCTTTTCCGACAGCCGTGCCAGCCGCTTCAGCGTGGTCTCGATATCGGCGGCCCGTGCGGCGGCCCGCGCGTCGGGGGTCTCGGCGCGCAGCCGTTGCGCCTGGGCGATGGCGCCCGCGACGGGCGTGCGCAGCTCATGCGCGGCATTGGCGGCAAAGCTGCGTTCGGCCTCGAAGGCGGCGCGCAGATCGGCCAGCAGGTTGTCCATCGCCGCCGCGATCGGCGCGATCTCGGACGGAAAGCCGCTGTCGCCCACCGGTGCCAGGTCGCGCGCGCTGCGCGCCGCCACCGCATCGCGCAGCCGCCGCAGCGGCCGCAGGCTCAGCCGCACTGCGCCCACGATGACGGCCAGGCTCAGCGGGACGACCACCAGCAGCGGCAGGACCAGCCCGACCTGCACCTCGCGCGCGATGGCGGCGCGATGGGCCAGCGGTTCGGCCACCGCAATGGTGATCGTGTCCTGCACGGCGGCATCGGCATAGATGCGATGGGTCGGCGTCCGGCCGAACCCCACCCCGCCAAAGGGCGGAAAGACCGCCGGATCGGCGGCGTGCGACGCCAGAAGGATGCCGCCCTGCGCATCGCGCACGACATAGGTAAAGAACTCCTCATGCGCGCGCAGGGCGGCGACGCGCTGTTCGGCCTCGTCATCCTCGCGCCCCAGGATGTCGATGACGGCAAGCTGCAGGATGCGCTGGGCGGTTTCCTGCAGGGCGGAATCGAACACCTCGTCCATTTCTGCCCGCAGCCGCGACGCCGTGACACCTGCGGCGGCCAGCCACAGCAGCGTGATCCCCAGGCCCACCGCCAGCGCCAGCCGCGCCTGAAGCGAGCGCGGCATCCCTCAGCCCGCGCCCAGCCGATAGCCGAGGCCGCGCGCCGTTTCGACGACCCCGGCGCCCAGCTTCTTGCGCAGGCGGCTGACATGGACCTCGATCGTGTTGCTTTCGATCTCGGTGTCAAAGGAATACAGCCGCTCTTCCAGTTGCGCGCGCGACAGGATCTGGCCGGGCCGCTGCAGGAAAGCCTCGAACAGCACCCATTCGCGCGCGGTCAACTGGACGGGCCGTCCGTCCAGCAGCACGCTGCGCGCGGCCAGGTCGATGGTCAGGGGGCCATGGGTGATGATGGGATTGGGATTGCCGGCATAGCGCCGCGCCACCGCCCCGATCCGCGCGGACAGTTCGTCCAGGTCGAAGGGCTTGACCAGGTAATCGTCGGCCCCCGCATTCAGTCCGTCGATACGGTCCGAAATGCGGTCCAGCGCGGTCAGCACGATCACCGGCGTCACGGACCCCCGTGCCCGCAGGCCCCGCAGGAACGGGATGCCGCGCCCGTCCGGCAGCATCAGGTCCAGCAGGACCAGATCGAAGCTTGCCGCGTCCAGCGCGTCCTGCGCGCCGTCCAGCCGCGTGACCCAATCGACCGAATGGCCGTCCGCCGCGATCTGGTCGCGCACCGCCGCGCCAAGGATCGCGTCGTCCTCGATCAGCAGTATCCGCATGGTGCTCCTTTTCCCGCTTGCACCCTTGTTTCCCGCGAAACTGACGGCGGTGTGAAGCGCCGCGCCGTCCCGCTTAAGGAAGTCGTCAGCTTGGAGGCGCATGAACGGAATCGTGTATCCTGTTGCGGAGTTTGGCCGATGCGCAAGCTGGTGGCAATTCTGGCAGTGCTGGCGGCGGTTCCGGCCGGTGCGGCATTCGCCGACGATGACGACTGTTTCGTTCCGATGGCCGACTGGCAGCCGCGCGAGGCGGTCCAGAAGATGGCCGAAGACCAGGGCTGGACCGTGCGCCGGATCAAGACCGACGATGGCTGTTACGAGGTGAAGGGCACCGACGCCGCGGGACGCCCCATCGAGGCGACGGTGCATCCCGCCACGCTGGCGGTGATCGAGGTGGAATACGACGATCACGACCGCCGCCGCGAAAGAGAAGGCGACCGAAGAGGCGATGACCGGCGCGGCGATCCGCCCCGGCAATGACCCTGCCGCGCGTGATTCCGTCGTCCCTCGCCCTGTGCGCCCCGCCTGCCGGCGGGGCATTTTCGTTCCTGACGGCAAGCTGAAGCGGATTTCCCGATCCTGTCAGGAAGCGATCAGACCGGGCGCGCAGTCTGTCCGCATCACCTTTCGCGGATGGAGATCCAGATGAAAACCACCCTTGCCTTTCTGGCCGTGACGACGGCGCTGTCCTCGGCCGGCGTGCTGTATGCGGTCGCCTCGACGCCGCGTCTGGATGCAGAGGCCGCCGTGGCGCAGGCGGACCCGGACCAGAACCTGATCCGGCTCAGCGACAGGGACGGCTCCCCCCGTGCGGATCGCGCCCGCCGCGATCGCCACGACGACGACGATGACGACGATGACGACGATGACGACGAGGACGACGATGACGACGATGACGACGAGGACCGCGGCGGCGCACGCGGGATGACCGCTCCGGCCCCCACCGGACCCATCGTTCCGCCGCGGAACGGGCTGTTCGGCACCGGCGCCCCGCCTGTCGTTCAGATCAACTGAACCCGGACACAGGAGCTGAAGCGATGAAGACCCTTCTTGCGACGCTGGCGCTGACCACGGCGCTGACCCTGCCGGGGCTGGCCATGGCACGGCCCGTCACCCTGACCACGAACATGGCGAACTATGGCGGCGACGGCGCCTATCTTGCACTTTACGTCACCGATGCGGGCGGCGCCTATGCCGGCAGCCTGTGGATGGCGGGGACCAAATCGAAATATTACGACCACCTGTCCGGCTGGTATCGCGCCACCGGCGGCGATCCGGCCCAGATCAGCGGCATCACCGGCGCCAGCGTGGGCGCGGGGCGCAGCCTTGAAATCACGCTGGACCTGGCGGATGCGCTGTTCGACGCGGGCTATGTCCTGCATATCGACGCCTCGGTCGAGGAGATGCGCGACAGCCCCAACGAGATCGCGGTGCCGCTGACGGCCCAAGGCGCGGGCAAGCCCGTGCGCGGCCGCCGCTACATCGCCGATTTCACCTACGGCTTCTGACAGAGGTGCCGCGATGATCCGTCCGCTTCACCGCTGGCCGGGGCTGCTGGCCGCCGTCCTGCTGATCGTCATCAGCCTCAGCGGCGCGGTCCTGTCGGTCTTTCCGGCGGCCGAACGCCTGACTGCCCCGCAGGCCGCGCGCGGCCTGTCGGTGGCCGAACTGACCGCCCGCATCCAGGCGGCCCATCCGGGCGTCGAACAGATCCGCCGCGCGGCCTCGGGCCGGATCGTGGCATACTGGTTCGACGGCGGCACGCCCGGCTCGGCGGTGATCGACCCCGCCACCGGGACGGGCGTGGCCCCGGCCGACCCGAATCCCGTGCAACGCTGGCTCACCAATCTGCACCGGTCGCTGTTTCTGGGCGATGCCGGGCGGATCGTCGTGGCGGTCGGCGCGGGTGCGATGCTGGTGCTGGGCCTGTCGGGCGCGGCGCTGGTCGCGCGCCGGGCAGGCGGCTGGCGGCGCTGGTTCGGGCCGCTGAAGGGCCCGCTGGCCGGGCGGCTGCATGTCGAGATTGCGCGCCTTGCGGTGGCGGGGCTGGTGCTGTCGTCGGTGACGGCGCTGGGGATGTTCGCCGCGACCTTCGAGATCATTCCCGCCGCAGTCCCCCCGGCTGCGCCTGCGCAGGTCAGCGGGACGATGGGGATGGCCCCCGCCGCGATGCCGCTGCTGCAGGACACGCCGCTGTCCGATTTCCGCGAACTCAGCTTTCCCTATCCGGGCGATGCCACCGATGTCTTCACGCTGAAGACGGCGGCCGGGGTCGCCTGGCTGGATCAGGGCACCGGCACGCTGCTGGCGCAGGCCGGCCTGACCGGGTGGGAGCGGCTGGTCGAGACCTTCGTCATGCTGCACACCGGACAGGGCGCCGCGGTTCTGGGCCTGGTGCTGGGGATCATGGCGATGGGCATGCCGGTGCTGGCGGTCACGGGCATCATCCTGTGGCTGGCCGGGCGGCGCGGGCGGCCGCGGCTGCGCGGACAGGACCCCGCGGGCGTGGCCGACACCATCCTTCTGGTCGGCAGCGA
>CALLYR010000162.1 GCA_937859005.1 uncultured Paracoccus sp.
GCCGCGCCCGTGGCCGGGGTGCAGGGCGCGGGCGCAGACGAAAAGCGCGAGCCAGAAGGTGATCGCAAGGATCGTGCCCGCGTGCAGCACGCGGTCGAACCACCAGACCCGCTGATAAAGGTCGAAGGCATAGCCGGCCACAATGGCCGCCAGCGCCAGGGCGGCCAGCGTCCAGGCCAGGACACGACCCGAAAGCGTCGGCTCCAGCACGCGGGGAACAAGGGCAGGGCGGGTCATGACGGATCGCCCCGCTGGCTGAAGAAAGGGGCGCCAGAAGCCGGGTCTGACGCCTCGGCCCGCCCCCTCACAGGGCGGAGCGCGTCGCCCGGTCCGCTGTTCGGGGCGTCCAGGACGCTGAAGGCCCCGTCCGTTTCCAGCACCACGGCATATGCGGAGGAAAGCGTGGCCTTGCCGCTCGCGCGCAGGGCGGCCAGGACCTCGTCCCCGGTGACGCGCTCGCGCCGGAGCGCGTCGGGAAGCATGGCGCCGTGCCAGGCCAGAAGCGCCGGTTCGGACTTGATGAGGTGCTGGACGCGCCGTGAACGCACCGACAGGAAGGTGATGGCGAACTGAAGGGCGCACAGCAACGCAAAGGCCAACAGCGCCTCCGACACCGACACGTCGCTGCTCAGCACCGCCGAGGCCAGGGTGGAGCCCAGGGCCACGGTGACCGCGAAATCGAATGCGTTCATCTTGGACAGGGCCCGCTTGCCGGCGATGCGCAGGATCAGCACCAGCCCGGCGTAAGCGCATGTGCCCACGACCAGGATGCGCAGAAGATCGGACCAGCCGTCAAAGAACATCGCACCCTCCAGACCCCCGGCCCGGCGACCTTGCGCGCCACCGGCGCCCACCGGACCCGCGGGCCAGGCGGCCTGGACGGCCGGCGCAGATGCACGAACACGGCCTGCCGCTATCCCTCTTTCGCACAACCATTGCTTCTGCTGCCTTGCCTTGCGGCCGTCGGAACGAGATATCAGCCGAAGGCATCAAGGGCACGACCGGCATGGGTCACCTTTCCCATGGTCGCCCGCGATTGCCTCCGGGCCGGTGCCCGCCTGGGTGATCGGGTCTGCTGCAGGATTGTTCCGGCCCCCTTCTTGCACCTGATCTGCCCGCTACCGATCGGGCCGGTCTCAAAGTCAGCATACCACCTTCTTCCGGTCCATCCAGAGGGCCGCCTCTGGTGCCGGTGGCCATGGCCTGCCCCCGCAGACTGCAATGCCTCGCGACTGGATGTTCCGGTCAGATCCTTTCTGCATGGCTCGCCTTGCGTTGCAGCCTGGCGTCAGCGTGCCGCCGCCGCAAGTCCTCCGGCGCAAGGCGAGCCATCTCCTCGCCATGGGCCGCGCCCGCCACGGCGCCCGGCGGCGCCATCGCAGCCCGGAAATCCCGGATGCAAGGGACTTGCTCATGCCCCTCGACGCACGAGAGCAGGGTTTGCCGGGCGCTCTTCGGCAGCCCTTGAACACAGGGTGAATTGCCGCGGCACCCCGGTGGCGCATTTCCGGAGGGGCGGGCCTGAAAGCTTCCTTGGGCATCGACATCCTGTGACAGCATCAATGCTTGACAGGTCCGGCCATGGTTGCGCTTGATGTCGGCAAACGGGGTGGAATGTGATCAGGCTTCTTGCCGCAAGTGGATTCTGGGCCGTCATGGCTGGCGTGGCCGCTGGGCAGAGTGCCGGCGTCCCTGCCGAATTGCCGACCCAGGAAAAGGCCAGTGCACTGCGCGAGATCATCGTCCTGATGGAGGACGAAGCCTCGGACCTGCGCGGCCAGATCGAGGCCATGCGGGCGGAACTGGCGACAGGGCCGGTCCAGGGTGCCGCCGCATCCGAAGGCGAAGCCTCCGCCGCGCGGATGACCGAACTGGCCGGACAACTGGAAGCGGCGAAAGCCGAGGCGCGCGCGGCAGAGGAAAAAGCGGCCGCCGCCGAACGCATCCTGAGCGAGCGGACCGAAGAGCTGCAGGCTGCCCGGCAGGCCGCGGCAACCCGGGCGGCCAGCACAGAGACCCTGCAGGCCGCCGAGGCCAAGGCCCAGGAACTGGCCTCGGAGTTGCAGGCTGCCAGGGA
>CALLYR010000163.1 GCA_937859005.1 uncultured Paracoccus sp.
CCGCCAGTTCCCTTTTGGCGGCGGGCAGGGGCGTTTCCACCGCGAACAGCCGCGCCACCACCCGTTCGACATTGCCGTCCACCACCGTTTCCGCCCGGTCAAAGGCGATCGCCGCGATCGCGGCCGAGGTATAGGGGCCGATCCCCGGCAGGCGCGCCAGTTCCTCGCGGCTATCCGGAAAACCGCCGCGTGCCGCCACCGCGCGGGCACAGGCGACCAGGTTGCGGGCGCGGGCGTAATAGCCAAGCCCCGCCCATTCGGCCATGACCGCCCCGTCGTCCGCCGCGGCCAGCGATTCGACCGTTGGCCACAATGCGGTGAACCGCTCGAAGTAAGGTCTGACCGCCGCGACCGTCGTCTGTTGCAGCATGATTTCCGACAGCCAGACCCGATAGGGGTCGGCGCGCACGCCCTGCCGTCCCAGCGCGGGCGGCACCCGCCAGGGCAGGCCGCGGGCGTGGCGGTCATACCATGCCAGCAGGCGCGGCGCGGCCTCTGCCGCCGTTTCACGCAAACTTTCCCGATCCGTCATCCGCGCCGGTCTGGCATCCCGCGCAGGCGCGGTCCAGACTGCATGTTGCAGATGCCCGATCAGACGGATGCCGATGGCCCGCGCCCGCAGCACGACCCCTTCCGATTCCGACCCCCGCAAGGGCGCGTCCCGCCGCCTGCGCGGATTCGAGCCTGCGGCGGCGCTGGTCGCGACACAGGTTCGTGCCGGGGCCGAATCGCGCGGCTTTGCGGTGACGCGGCTGCTGACCCACTGGACCGAAATCGTGGGGGCCGACACGGCCGCCCATACGCGTCCGGTCAAGATCGCCCATGGCAAGGGAATGGGGGCCACGCTGACCATCCTGACCGACGGCGCCCATGCGCCGCTGGTCCAGATGGAACTGCCGCGCATCCGCGACCGGGTGAACGCCTGCTATGGCTTCAACGCGGTCGCGCGCATCACCGTGACCCAGACCGCGCCGCAGGGCTTTGCCGAAGGCCAGGCGCAGTTCCGTCCCGTCCCCGCCCCGCGCGCCGCCCCGCCCAGCCCCGGACATCTGGCGCGGGCCGAAGCGATGGCCGCGGGATTCACCGATCCGCAACTGGCCGAGGCCATGCGCCAGCTTGCGCTGAACATCCTGTCCCGCCGGGACGCAACCGACCGAAAGGCCCTGAAATGACCTTTACCCTTCGCCTCGTCCCGGCCGCAGCACTTGTGGCCGCGCTGGCGGCGTTGCCCGCGCTGGCGCAGACCACCCCGGCCGCGCCCGAAGGCAACGCCGCCGCCGCGCCCGCCGCCCAGCCCGAGATCCTGCCCGATGTGGTCATGGGACAGGCGGATGCGCCGGTGACGGTGATCGAATATGCCAGCTTCACCTGCAGCCACTGCGCGGCGTTCCACACGGATGTCTTTCCCACGCTCAAGTCCGAATACATCGACACCGGCAAGGTCAGGTTCATCCAGCGCGACGTCTATTTCGACGAGATCGGCCTGTGGGCCGGGATTCTGGCGCATTGCGGAGGCGACCAGAAATACCATGCCGTGTCCGGCATGCTGCTGAGCCAGCAGAAGACCTGGCTGAATGCCAAATCGGGCGACGAATTCGCGGCCAATCTGCGCAAGATGGGCGCGGCGGCGGGGTTCAGCAACGAACAGATGGACGCCTGCTGGGCCGACAATGCCAAGGTCGAACGCCTGCTTGCGACCTTCCAGAAGAACGCGACCGCCGACCAGGTCGAGGGCACGCCCACCTTCGTCATCAATGGCGAAAAGGTGCAGAACCAGCCCTGGGACGCGCTGAAGGCCAAGATCGACGAAAAGCTGGCCGAGGCCGGCACGGCCCCCGCGGCATCGAACTGAAGGGGCGCAAACCGATGGCGCCGCTGTCCGGGCTGAAGGTGATCGAACTTGCCCGCATCCTGGCCGGTCCCTGGGCCGGGCAGATCCTGGCCGACCTGGGGGCCGAGGTCATCAAGGTCGAGGCCCCGGAAGGCGACGACCCCCGCCGCTGGGGCCCGCCCTTCATCGAGCGCCCCGGACCAGATGGCACGACCGACCGTTCGGCCGCCTATTTCCATGCCGCCAACCGCGGCAAGACATCGCTCGTGGCCGATTTCCGCACGCCCGAAGGACAGGCGCGCGTGCGCGAACTGGCGGCAGGCGCCGATGTGGTGCTGGAAAACTTCAAGGTGGGCGGTCTGGCCAAATACGGGCTGGACTGGCCGTCGCTGCAACGGGTGAACCCGCGGCTCGTCTATTGCTCGATCACCGGCTTCGGGCAGGACGGACCTTATGCGGCGCGGGCGGGCTACGACTACATCATCCAGGGCATGGCCGGGCTGATGAGCGTGACCGGCGAGCCCACCGGCCAGCCGCAGAAGGTCGGCGTCGCGGTCGTCGATATCTTCACCGGCATCTATGCGGTGGTGGGGATTCTGGCCGCGCTGCATCAGCGGGGGGCGACGGGGCGGGGCCAGCATGTGGACATGGCGTTGCTGGACGTGGCGACAGCGGTGATGGCGAATCAGGCAATGAACTATCTGGCGACGGGCAACGCGCCCTCGCGGCTGGGCAACGCCCATCCCAACATCGTGCCCTATGCGGTATTCGACTGCGCCGACGGCTGGATCATCATCGCCTCGGGCAACGATTCGCAATATCGGCGGCTGTGTCAGGTGCTGGGCCTGCCCGCCTTGGCCGAGGCGCCCGATTATGCCACCAACGCCGACCGCATCGCCAACCGCGACGCGCTGAGCGCCGCGCTGACGGCGGTGACGCGCGGCTGGCGGCGAGACGACCTGCTGGCGGCGCTGGAACAGGCGGGCGTTCCGGCCGGGCCGATCAACGACATGGCCGATGTCTTTGCCGACCCGCAGGTGATCGCGCGCAAGTTGCAGATCGCGCCTGAAGGGGTGCCCGGCGTGCGCACGCCCATCGTCTTTTCCGACGCGGAACTGGCGCTGGACCGCGCCTCGCCCCGCTTGGGCGAGGGCTGAGGGCCGCCTGCGGAAGTGACGTTGCGTTCTTTGTGCAACGGTTCCCCGGATGCGGAACTTTTATTCTTCCCGGCTGTCTCGGCACCCGCTAAAGGCGAGCAGCGGATTTTATTTCGAAGATTTTTCCCCCCGCAGTCTGGTCCGGTGCTTGCACCGGACCAATTTCGTTCCAGCCCCTGCATCAGCCATTCGCTGCCGGAAACAGGCGGTCCAGCCGGTCATCCAGCGGGCCGGCATCGTCCAGCACCAGCCGCACGGGCAGGGTCAGAACGCGGGGCCGGAAACGGCGCGGCAGGCGGGCCGCGTCCTTTTCGGTGGTGACAAGCTGCGCCCCCGTCAGCCGCGCCTGGGTTTCCAGCCGGGTCAGCAGTTGCGGCGAAAACGGCTGGTGATCGGCCAGCGGTTCGGCATGGACGATATCGGCGCCCAGGGACCGCAGCGTGGCAAAGAACTTCTCCGGGTGGCCGATTCCGGCAAAGGCCAGCGCCCGCAGCCCCTGCCAGTCCATGCCGGTCTGCAGCGGTTCCAGCCGCCCGGTCAGGCGCGGCACCGGCAGGGCGGGCCAGCGGGCGGAAAAGCGGCCCTGCGCCGCCGGGCCGCCGATGGTCAGCACCAGATCGGCGCGGGCCAGCCCCGCATCCACCGGCTCGCGCAGGGGGCCCGCGGGCAGGCACAGGCCGTTGCCCCAGCCGCGCGCCGCATCCACCACCACGATCGCCAGGTCATGGGCCAGGCTTGGGTCCTGAAACCCGTCGTCCAGAATCACCGTTTGCGCGCCCGCCGCCACCGCCACCCGCGCGCCCGCGATGCGGTCGCGGGCGACCCAGACGGGGGCAAAGGCCGACAGCAGCAGCGGCTCGTCCCCCACCTGCGCGGCGGTGTGGCGGCGTTCGTCCACGCGCAGGGGACCGGTTTCCGTCCCCCCGTGGCCGCGGCTGACGACATGGGCCGCGATGCCGCGGTCGGCCAGCCGCTGGATCAGGGCGATCACGGCGGGCGTCTTGCCGGTCCCGCCCGCGTTCAGGTTGCCCGCGCAGATCACCGGCACGCCCACCCGCGCCCGCGGCCCGCGGGCCAGCCTGCGGGCGGTGGCGCGGGCGTAAAGCGCGCCCAGCGGCGCCAGCGCGCGGGCGGCGGGACCGGGTGGACGGAACCAGAAATCGGGGGCGTTCATGCGGCACCTTCGGGCAGGTCGGACAGGATCGCCTCGGCCGCGCGGCGGGCGACGGCGGCGGCCTCGGTCGCGATGATCCAGGCCGCGCGGGCCAGCCGCGCCGCCTGATCGGGCGCGGCCAGATCGCCCACCGCCAGCCGCAGCGCCATGTCGTTGCCGACGCGCCGCGCGCCGCCGGCGGCGTCCAGTTGCCGCCATTCCGCCGCGTTGCGCGTCACATGCGGCCCGTGCAGGATGGCCGAGCCCAGCCCGGCCGGCTCGAACGGATGGCGCGTCACCTC
>CALLYR010000164.1 GCA_937859005.1 uncultured Paracoccus sp.
ATTCGGGTGCGGTTTATTTCGCCGTCAACGGCCAGACCTATGGTCCGGCGGCGCCCGGGGCGCAGGTGGTCAAGAATGTGGAACTGTCGCCCACCGCCGTGACCGGGACCTATGCCGTTGCCGATCCGTCCAAGGACCCGGAACTGGCCGGGCTGATCGCCGTGGCTTCGGCCGGGCTCGCGGCGGCGCAGGTTCCCACGCCCTGAAAGGGGCGCAGGCGGCCCTGATGGTTGCCGTGCCGCCGTTCAGGGACTATCTGTGCCGCGGCAGCGAAAGGCCGCATGATGACGCATAATCCGATCCGTCCCTGGCGCAATATCGAACGGCGCAAGTCGCGCCGGATCATGGTGGGCAATGTCCCGGTCGGCGGCGACGCCCCGATCAGCGTCCAGACCATGACCAACACCGACAGCAGCGACGTGCGCGCCACCCTGGCGCAGGTGATCGCGGCGGCGGATGCGGGCGCCGATATCGTCCGCATCTCGACCCCCGACGAATCCTCGACCGCCGCGCTGCGCGAGATCACGCGCGAAAGCCCGGTGCCCATCGTCGCCGACATCCATTTCCATTACCGCCGCGCGATCGAGGCCGCGCAGGCCGGCGCCGCCTGCCTGCGGATCAACCCCGGCAATATCGGCGAGCCTTCCCGCGTGCGCGAGGTCGTGCAGGCCGCCCGCGATCACGGCTGTTCGATCCGCATCGGCGTCAACGCCGGCAGCCTCGAACGGCACCTGCTGGAGAAATACGGCGAACCCTGCCCCGAGGCGATGGTCGAAAGCGGCCTCGATCACATCAAGCTTCTGCAGGACAACGACTTCCACGAATTCAAGATCAGCGTGAAGGCGTCGGACGTGTTCCTGGCCGCCGCCGCCTATCAGGCGCTGGCCGAGGCGACCGACGCCCCCATCCATCTGGGCATCACCGAGGCGGGAGGCCTGCGCGGCGGCACGGTGAAATCGGCCATCGGCATGGGCAACCTGCTGTGGGCGGGGATCGGCGACACGATCCGGGTGTCGCTGTCGGCCGACCCGGTCGAAGAGGTCAAGGTCGGCTACGAAATCCTCAAGTCGCTGGGCCTGCGCACCCGCGGCGTCCAGATCATCAGTTGCCCCAGTTGCGCGCGCCAGGGCTTCGACGTGATCCGCACGGTCGAGGAACTGGAGCGGCGGCTTGAACATATCCGCACGCCGATGAGCCTGTCGATCAT
>CALLYR010000165.1 GCA_937859005.1 uncultured Paracoccus sp.
AAAGCGCACGAGAATCTCGACAGGCTCTTGCACCAGCACCGTGTCCCGCGGCCCCGGGCTCAGCGCCTGCGTCATCAGCCCCACGACCGAGGGCTGGCTGATCGTCTGGCCGCAGGCGATGGGCAGGGGCGTGTCCTCATAGGCGCGGTCCTCGAAATGGCCGCGGACAAAGGCGCCGCGGTCGATCCGCTCCATCGCGGCCAGCACCCGCGGATCGGTGACCCCGCGCGAGCGCAGCGCCAGCAGCAGGCGCATCTGCCGTTCGGCGGGATCGCCCTGGCCGGGTTCGTGCAAGGGAGGCGGGGGGACCATGGTCAGCCTTTGTCCATCACCTGCGCCAGTTCGCGCGTGGTGCGGGCGCAGGTCATGTCGGGCCGCATCGGCGTGACGGCAATGAAATCGGTCATCAGCGCCTCGACATCGCTGCCCGGCGTCGCGCCCCCGTTCTGGGGCCCGCCTGAAATCCACAGGAAGCGGCGGCCATTCGGCGCGACATAGGGTTCGACACCGAATCTGACCCCGTGCCGGCGTCCCTGCGGCGCGATCCGCACGCCCTTGACCGCGCCGGCGGCGCAGGGGGGAAAGTTGACGTTGTAGAACAGCCGGAAATCGTCGCCCGCCGACCAGTCCGCCTTGGCCAGCAGGTCACGGATCAGCGGTGCCCCATGCGTGCGCGCGCCTTCGAACGGGTCGTCCAGCCGGGCAGTCCGGGGGCCGAGGTATTGCGACAGGGCAACGGCGGGCAGGCCCTGCAGCGCGGCCTCCATCGCGCCGCCGACAGTGCCGGAATACATCGCGTTCTCGCCCGCATTGTTGCCGCGGTTGACGCCCGACAGCACCAGATCGGGGGGACCGCACGCCATGATGTCGGAAATGGCCGCCAGCACGCAATCGGCCGGGCTGCCCTCGGCCGCCCAGCGCCGGGGGGCCAGTTCCGCGATCAGCGTCGGGCGGGAATAGCTGATGCAGTGGGCGACGCCCGACTGTTCGAACGCAGGGGCGACGGTCCAGACCTCGCCTTCGGGGCCGGCCAGTTCGGCTGCGATATCATGCAGCGCGGCCAGCCCCGGCGCGTTGATTCCGTCGTCGTTGGTGATGAGTATCCGCATCGCGCCCCTTGCCGCCGATCCGCCTGCCGGCGGCCGTCCCGTCCGATATCCGCATCCTGATTACCCCCGCCCGGCCCGGCCGCGCAAGCCGCGCCCGAATCGGCGTTTGACCTGACCGTGCCGCACGGTCAGGATGCGGCAAAGGGCGGGCGGCCATGCAGATCTATCTTCCCATCGCCGAGGTGTCGGTGAACGCCTTCACGCTGATCGGACTTGGCGGCATCGTCGGTCTGATGAGCGGGCTGTTCGGTGTCGGCGGGGGGTTTCTCATCACGCCGCTTCTGTTCTTCATCGGCATTCCCCCCGCGATCGCGGTGGCGACGGGGGCGAACCAGGTGGTGGCCTCGTCATTCTCCGGGGTGCTGGCGCATCTGAAGCGGAAGAGCGTGGACATCCGCATGGGCGTGGTGCTGCTGGTGGGCGGCATCGCGGGATCGGGGGTGGGGGTCGTCATCTTCAACCTGCTGCAGCGGCTGGGTCAGGTCGATCTGGTGGTGCAGCTCAGCTATGTCGTGTTCCTGGGGCTGATCGGGCTGACCATGCTGCGCGAAAGCCTGGGCGCGCTGCTGGCCGCGCAGCGCAAGGAAGCCCCGCGCCGACGCCTGCATGAACACAGCTGGGTCCACCGCCTGCCGTGGAAGATGCGCTTCCGGGCATCGGGGCTTTACATCAGCGTGATCCCGCCCCTGCTGGTGGGGCTGGCGGTGGGGGTGCTGGCCGCGATCATGGGGGTCGGCGGCGGCTTCATCAT
>CALLYR010000166.1 GCA_937859005.1 uncultured Paracoccus sp.
ACACCAGCCCCGTATAACGGAAGGGCGAGACGAAGCCGACCTCGCCCACGCGCATGGTGCTGACGGCGGTCAGATAGCCCACGGTCAGGCACAGGACTGAAATCGCAAGCCCCGCCATTTCTGCTGCCGTCAGCCAGCGCCAGCCGCCGTCCGCCGGCATGAACGGCGCGCTGAGCGTCACCGCCAGCGCCGCGGAAAAGGCGACCGAACTTGACCGCATCGCCGGGCTGAAGCCGCGCGTGGCGATGTCGCGCACCACGATCAGCAGGACCGAGGCGACCGCCCCCAACGCCCAGATATCGAAGGCGCTGGTGCCGGGGCGCAGGATGATCAGGACACCCGCCAGCCCCACGCCCACCGCCGTCAGCCGCCGCCAGCCCAGCCTTTCGCGAAAGAACAGGGCCGCCGCCAGCATCACCAGCAGCGGCAGCGATTGCATGACCGCCGACAGATCGCCCAGCGCCATATGCTGCAACACGACCAGATACAGCAGGGTCGAGACGACTTCGGTCCCCGTCCGCAGCGCCAGCAGCAGCCGGTCGCGCCCGCCCGCAGGCCACCACGCCACGCCGCCGTCGCGCTGCGCGACCATCCACAGGATCAGAGTCACGATCGCGCCGCGAATCGCCACCGCCTCGGGCAGCGGCAGGGTCTGGGTGACGAACTTGATCGCCGCGTCATTGCTGGTGAAGGCCGTCATCGACAGCACCATCAGCGCCGCGCCGCGCAGATTGTCGCCCTGCTGCGTGCGGGCGCGTGGAATGGACGCCGGGCGAACCCGGCGGTTGACGGACAGAAGTGGCGTGCGCATGGAACACTGTCAGGGGAAGGCGCCCGCACCCTAGGGCCGGGGCGCGGCAAAGGGAAGCCAGCCGAAAGGCGGGGCATGATCGGAACAGGGCAGCCTCCAGGCACCCGCCCTGGCTTATTTCGCCAGCCCGCCCAGAGCCATGGACACCATCACGACAGCCAGAGCACCGAGCATGAGCGCGCCGCCTTTTTTGTTCTTCATGTATTTTCATAGGACGGCACCTGCGGCCAGAACCCCGGCGCCCGGAAGCACCCGTACCGGGAGTGCCGACACCGCCGCCATCCGAAGCTGCAAGATCGTGAAGCGGCCCGCGCATGGAAACTCGTGAAGTGCTGCCGCTTGCAAGCGCGGAAGGACACCTGCGTGCGGAGCGGTCGTCAACGCGGCGGCGCGGTCTGCGGTCCGGCTCGGCTTTCCCTGACCCGCCGGTGCAGTGCGAGGGCAACAGAAAAGCCGGCAGATGCGAGGCGGCCTTTCTTTCCCGCGCCGGCAGGAAATGGCTGCCGGACAAATCCGGCAGCGCACAGGTCTGCTGCCGCTGTCCCGCATGGAAGACCTGTTCAACGCCGGGCGGCGCAGACTGCCGCGCCGAGGCCTGAAAGTCGAAGGCCCCAACGGAAACGGCCCGGCGGCATTCCCGCCGGGCCGTTCCCCTCATGTCCGTCAGATCACTCCTCGGGCGAGGTGATGACCTGATCGATGTCCACATCCGCCGTCTCGGGCGCAGCCAGGGCCGCAGCCGCCTCGGCCTCGGCGCGGCGCATCTCGATGACCTCGGCGTCGCGGTCCTCGGCGATGCGCTTGATGCGGGCAGTGGCCCCGCCGGTGCCGGCCGGGATCAGCCGGCCGACGATGACGTTTTCCTTCAGGCCGACCAGCTTGTCGCGCTTGCCCTGCACCGCGGCCTCGGTCAGCACGCGGGTCGTTTCCTGGAACGACGCGGCGCTGATGAAGCTGCGGGTCTGCAGCGACGCCTTGGTGATACCCAGCAGCACCGGTTCCCCGGTCGCCGGACGACCGCCGCGCGCCTCGATCTTGGCGTTCTCCTCGTCGAATTCGTCGCGGTCCACATGCTCGCCTTTCAGCAGCGTGGTGTCGCCCGAATCGAGGATCTCGATCTTCTGCAGCATCTGGCGGACGATCACCTCGATGTGCTTGTCGTTGATCTTCACGCCCTGCAGCCGATAGACGTCCTGCACCTCGTCGATCAGGTAGTCGGCCAGCGCCTCGATCCCCATGATCCGCAGGATGTCGTGCGGAGCCGGGTTCCCGTCCATGATATAGTCGCCCTTCTGCACGAAGTCGCCTTCCTGCACCGGGATGTGCTTGCCTTTCGGCACCATGTATTCGATGGGCTCCAGGCTGTCGTCGGCGGGCTGGACGATGATCCGGCGCTTGTTCTTGTAGTCCTTGCCGAATTTCACCGTACCGTCGAGTTCGGCGATGATCGCGTGATCCTTGGGACGGCGCGCCTCGAACAGTTCGGCCACGCGGGGAAGACCCCCGGTGATGTCCTTGGTGCGTGCGCCCTCGCGCGGGATACGCGCGATCACGTCGCCGGCCCGCACCTCCTGCCCATCCTCGACCGACAGGATCGCCTCCACCGACATCGGATAGCTGATCGGGTTGCCCTGCTCGTTGCGCACGGGTTCCCCATCCTCGCCCATGATGATGATCTCGGGCTTCAGCTCGTTGCCCTTGGGCGCCGACCGCCAGTCCGTGACGATCTTCTGGGTCATGCCGGTGGCCTCGTCAGTGTCCTCGCGGACCGTCAGGCCGGATACCAGATCGACGAAACGCGTCACCCCGGCGCTTTCGGCGATGATGGGCAGCGTATAGGGATCCCATTCGAACAGCTTGGTGCCGCGCCCGACCTTGTCGCCGTCCCGGATCAGCAGCTTCGAGCCATAGAACAGCTTGTGCATGGCCAGCCCGGTGCCCTGGTCATTGACCAGATGCAGCTGCATGGACCGGCTCATCACGATCAGCTCGCCCGCAGCGTTCTCCAGCACCGCCTCGTTCTCGAACCGGATTGTGCCGTCGTGGCTCGCGGCGATGAAGGACTGCTGGCCGCCCTGCGCGATGCCGCCGATGTGGAAGGTCCGCATCGTCAACTGGGTGCCGGGCTCTCCGATCGACTGTGCGGCGATGATGCCCACCGCCTCGCCGATGTTGACCAGCGTGCCGCGGGCAAGGTCGCGGCCATAGCACAGCGCGCAGACCCCGTCTTCGGCCTCGCAGGTCAGGGCCGAGCGGATGCGCACGGACTGGATGCCCGCCGCCTCGATGGCGTCGGCCTTGCGCTCGTCGATCAGCTCGTTGTGGCGCACCAGCAACTCGTCGGTGCCGGGGACCAGCACGTCCTCGGCCGCGACACGGCCCAGGATGCGCTCGGCCAGGGGCGCGATCACCTCGCCGTCGTTCACCGCGGCCGCGGACGTGATCGCGCGGTCGGTGCCGCAGTCCTGTTCGCGCACGATGCAGTCCTGCGCCACGTCCACAAGACGTCGGGTCAGATAACCCGAGTTCGCGGTCTTCAGCGCCGTGTCCGACAACCCCTTCCGCGCCCCGTGGGTCGAGTTGAAGTATTCAAGAACGGTCAGGCCTTCCTTGAAGTTCGAGATGATCGGCGTCTCGATGATCTCGCCCGAGGGCTTGGCCATCAACCCGCGCATGCCCCCCAGCTGCTTCATCTGCGACACGGACCCCCGCGCCCCCGAATGCGCCATCATGTAGACGCTGTTCGGCTCCATCTCGGCGCCGTTCTCGTCGCGCTTGCTGGACGAGATGGTGGCCATCATGGCTTCGGTCACGCGGTCGTTGCACTTCGACCAGGCGTCCACGACCTTGTTGTATTTCTCGCCCTGGGTGATGAGGCCGTCGAGATACTGCTGCTCGAACTCCTTCACCTGATCCTGGACCTCGCCCACGATGTCCCATTTGGAATCGGGCACCACCATGTCGTCCTTGCCGAAGGAGATCCCGGCGCGGAACGCCTCGCGGAAGCCCAGCCCCATGATCTGGTCGCAGAAGATGACAGATTCCTTCTGCCCGCAATAGCGGTAGACGGTGTCGATGACGATCTGCACATCCCTCTTGCGCAGCAGGCGGTTGACCAGTTCGAACGGCGCCTTGGCGTTGCGCGGCAGCAGCGCGCCCAGACGGACCCGGCCGGGCGTCGTCTCATAGCGCTTGATGACCTCGTTGCCGTTCTCGTCGATCTGGGGCACGCGGGCGGTGATGCGGGCGTGCAGATGCACCTCGCCCGCGGCGAGCGCATGTTCCACCTCGTCGACATTGCCGAAGACCATGCCTTCGCCCTTCATGCCATCGCGCTGCATGGTGGTATAGTAAAGCCCCAGCACCATGTCCTGCGACGGCACGATGATCGGCGCGCCGTTGGCGGGCGACAGCACGTTGTTCGTGGACATCATCAGGACGCGCGCCTCAAGCTGCGCTTCCAGCGACAGCGGAACATGCACGGCCATCTGGTCGCCGTCGAAGTCGGCGTTGAAGGCCGAACAGACCAGCGGGTGCAGCTGGATCGCCTTGCCCTCGATCAGGATCGGCTCGAAGGCCTGGATGCCGAGGCGGTGCAGCGTCGGCGCGCGGTTCAGCAACACCGGGTGCTCGGTAATGACCTCTTCCAGGATGTCCCACACCACCGGCGTGCCGGCCTCGACTTCCTTCTTGGCCGCCTTGATGGTGGTGGCGATGCCCATCTGCTCGAGGCGGGCGAAGATGAAGGGCTTGAACAGCTCGAGCGCCATCAGCTTCGGCAGGCCGCACTGGTGCAGCTTGAGCGTCGGGCCCACGGTGATGACCGAACGGCCCGAGTAGTCGACGCGCTTGCCCAGCAGGTTCTGGCGGAAG
>CALLYR010000167.1 GCA_937859005.1 uncultured Paracoccus sp.
GCCGCTGCCAGCGCGCGCCGGCGAACAGCCGCTGATAATCGGCATAGGCGAGCTTGGCATTGGCGATGGCGACCTTGCCCTTCAGCGCCGCCAGCCGCGCCTTGTCGCCCCCTTGGGCGATCCGCTCGTCGATGCGCTTGTCGGCTTCGGTGTCGATGCGGCTGACGAAGATCGAGGCGACGCTGGCGATCCCCGACAGATCGCCCCCGGATGCCGCGAACCGCTCCAGCCCCGCCATATAGGCGTCCAGCACCTGCCGATGGATACCTTGCGAGAACAGCAGCGTGATGTTGACGTTGATGCCCTGCGCGGTCAGTTCCTCGATCGCGGGCAGGCCCTCGGCCGTGCCCGGCACCTTCACCATCAGGTTCGGGCGCCCCACGGCCGACCACAGCCGCCGCGCCTCGGCGATGGTGGCTTCGGTGTCATGGGCCAGATAGGGCGAGACCTCGATGCTGACAAAGCCGTCGCGCCCGTCGAGGCTGTCGTAAACCGGCCGCAGCACGTCGGCGGCGTTCTGGATGTCCTCGACCGCGACCGCCTCGTAAAGCGCCGTCACCGGACGGTCGCCTTCCTTCAGCAGAGCCGCGAAGGCGGCGTCGTATTCATCGCCGCTGCCGATGGCCTTCTGGAAGATCGAGGGGTTCGAGGTGACGCCGCGCAGACCGTCGCCCACCAGCGCCGCCAGCCTGCCCTGCGCGATGAAGTCGCGGGCAAGGAAATCAAGCCAGACCGCCTGGCCATGTTCCTGCAATTCCCCGATCCGGTTCATGATGCCTTGCCCTGCCCGATCTGGCGCAAGGCCGCCTCGACGACCTTGGCGGCCGTGAATCCGAACCTTTCCAGCAGATCCTTCAGGGGCGCGGACATGCCGAAGGTCTCGACGCCGATGATCTCGCCCGTCGGCCCGGCGTAACGTTCCCACCCGAGGGTCGCGCCCATCTCGACGCTCACGCGCGCGGTGATGTGCGGCGGCAGCACCGTGTCGCGCCAGGATTGGTCCTGCCGCGCGAACAGTTCCCACGAGGGCATGCTGACCACGCGCGCGCGCAGGCCGCGCGATTTCAACTCCTCATAGGCAGCGATGCACAATTGCACCTCGCTGCCGGTCCCGATCAGGATGACCTGCGGCTCGCCCTCGCAATCGGCCATGACATAGGCCCCCCGCGCCAGCCCCGAGGCGGGAGCATAGCGATCCCTGTCGAAAACAGGCAGCGCCTGCCGGCTGAGGATCAGGGCGGCGGGCGTGTCCTTCAGCGACAGGATCGCGCGGTAAGCCTCGACCGTCTCGTTGGCATCGGCCGGGCGCAGGACGACGAGATTGGGCATGGCGCGCAGGCTCATCAACTGCTCGACCGGCTGATGGGTCGGGCCGTCTTCGCCAAGGCTGATCGAATCGTGGGTAAAGACGTGGAAGACCGGCAGCCGCATCAGCGCGGCCAGCCGGATCGCCGGGCGCATGTAGTCGCTGAAGATCAGGAACGTAGCCCCGAAGCCGCGCAGGTGGCACAGGCCCATGCCGTTGACGGCGGCGCCCATCCCGTGTTCGCGCACGCCGAAATGCAGGATGCGGCCGCCGGGGGTGGCATCCTCCTGCGACTTCGCGCCTTCGCTGCTGAAATCGGTCCTGGTCGAGGGCGAAAGGTCGGCCGAGCCGCCCACCAGCCACGGCAGACTGCCCGCCAGCACGTCCAGCACCTTGCCCGAGGCCGCGCGGGTGGCGATGCCCTTCGCGTCCGGCGCGAACACGGGCAGGCCGGCGTCCCAGCCCTCGGGCAATTCGTGGCGCAGGCAGCGTTCGATCTCGCCGGCCTTGTCGGGGAAGGCCGCGGCATAGTCCCGAAAGCCCTTTTCCCATGCTGCGCGCGCCTTTGCGCCGCGCTGGCCGATGCCTTCGGCAAAGCGCGCGGGGACGCCGTCGGGCACGAAAAAGTCGCGGTCCTCGGGAAAGCCGAGGAACGCCTTGGTCTTGCGGACCTCCTCGGGCCCCAGCGCGTCGCTGTGGACCTTCGAGGTGCCCTGCACGCCGGGGGCGCCATAGCCGATCACGCTGTTGACGACGATCAGGCCGGGCCGTCCCTCGGTCCGCCGGAACTGCTGCAGCGCGGCGCGGACGGCGGCGCGGTCGTTGGCGTCCGCGACATGGGCGACATGCCAGCCATAGCCCTGGAAGCGTTCCGCCACATCCTCGGTGAAGGCCAGATCGGTCGAGCCTTCGATGGTCACGTGGTTGCTGTCATAGATCCAGCACAGGTTGTCCAGGCCCAGATGACCCGCCAGCGACGCGGCCTCGGAGGCCACCCCCTCCATCATGTCGCCGTCGCTGCAGATGACATAGACGTTGAAATCGAAGACCTCGTGTCCGGGCCGGTTGTAATGCGCCCCCAGCCAGCGCGAGGCGATCGCCATGCCGACGCTGTCGCCGCAGCCCTGACCCAAGGGGCCGGTCGTGGCCTCGACCCCGGTGGTGTGGCCGTATTCGGGATGGCCCGGCGTCACGCTGCCGAGCTGGCGGAAATCCCGGATGTCGTCCATCGAGACAGCGGCCTCGTTCGTCACCCGGCCGTCCTCCACCCGCCGGACCCCGGCGAGGTGGATCAGGGCGTAAAGCAGCATCGAGGCATGGCCGCAGGACAGGACGAACCGGTCGCGGTTCGGCCACAGCGGATCGGCGGGATCATAGCGCAGGAATTCCTGCCACAGCGTATAGGCGACCGGCGCCAGCCCCATCGGCGCGCCCGCATGGCCCGAATTGGCCTTTTCCACCGCATCCACGGCAAGAAGGCGGATGGTGTCGATGGCGTCCTGATCGATGCCCTTCGATCCCGAGCGATCCTCCAATGTCGTGCGTGCAGCAACCATTGGGCTTTTCCCGCCAGATCGAATCCTTGCCCGGCCCTGTGCAAACACGGGGAACCCGGCCGCTTCCCTCGCCGAACGCCCCGCGCGCAGGAAGGGTTCCGGCCGCCATCGCCGACATGACCCCCAAGGGCGTCGCGGCCCGTCCCTGTTGCACCGGTCCGGAAACGGCGCTGGGGACGGCGCGGCCCTCTGCGATGGCGCCGTGCGGGAACGGGACTGCGGCGTTCCGCGCAAGCGGGG
>CALLYR010000168.1 GCA_937859005.1 uncultured Paracoccus sp.
GGCCCCGGCCCCGCCCAGGGCGGCGATGCCGCCCACTGTGGCCGTCGCGCCCAGCAGGCCGCGGCGGCTGATTCCGGCTTTGTCGGTCATGTCAGGGATTCCTTCGTCTTGAGATTGGGGTGGTTCAGGATGCGGTCCAGCGAGGCCGCGCCCGCTGCCGCCGTTTCCCGCCGTTTCAACTGGCGCTGGACGACGGGGCATTTCTCTTTCGAGTGGTAGAGCACCTGGCAGTGCATGCAGTTCACGCACTCGTTGGGATTGATCTGCCCGGTCGGGTGGATGGCCTGCACGGGGCATTCGACGCCGCAGGTCTGGCACGGGCTGCCGCATTCGCGATAGCGTTTCAGCCAGTCGAACATGCGGATGCGCGCCGGGATCGCCAGCCCCGCGCCCAGCGGGCACAGATAGCGGCAATAGAACCGCTCGACGAACAGCCCGATCACCAGCAGCGACACGGCATAGATCACGAAGGGCCATTCGCGGATGAACTTCAGGATGATCGCGGTCTTGAAGGGCTCGACCTCGGCCAGATGCTCGGCCCGGTCCAGCGACATCAGCGACACCGCGAACAGGCCCAGGAAGATCATGTACTTGACCGGCCACAGCCGTTCATGCAGCCCCCAGGGCAGCCGCCACTGCGGCACGCCCAGCTTGCGGGCGGCGTGGTTGGTCAGTTCCTGCAGCGCGCCGAAGGGGCACAGCCAGCCGCAATAGGCCCCGCGTCCCCAGAAGATCAGCGCCGCGGCCACCGCAAACCACAGGATGAAGGTCAGCGGGTCCAGCAGGAACGCCTGCCAGCTGAACCCGGTGACGAGCGAATTGAACAGCGCCAGGATGTTCACCACCGACAGCTGCGCGTTCATCATCCAGCCCAGCCAGACCAGCGTGACCGTCAGGAACGCATAGCGGAAGATCGCCACCGCCCGCGCCGACCGCGCCAGCAGGTCCTGGAAGAAGAAGGCCGCCGTCAGCACCCCCAGCATCGCCAGCACGCCGATGATCTGCGCCGTCTTGGCCTCCCAGATACGCTGCCACAGTTGCGCCTGGGCCTGCGCCTCGGTCGGGACGGCGGCAGCGGCCGGTGCGGCAGCCGCGACGGGGGCGG
>CALLYR010000169.1 GCA_937859005.1 uncultured Paracoccus sp.
CGATCCGGGCCAGGCAGTCCGTGACCAGTTCGCGCACCGGATCCAGCGCCGGCCCGCCGCGGCGCAGGATCTCGGCCAGGGTGGCGCCGTCCATCGCCCCCAAGGTCTGCGCCGCACCCTGCCAGCCGCCCAGCACCGGATTGGCCGCCCCCGCATCCTGCAACAGCAGCGCCAGCGCCCCGCGTGCCGCCACCACCGCCTGCGGCGAAAGATCATGGCGCAGCGCCTCGGTTTCGAACCGGTCAAGCAGCACGCGCCCCTGCGCGACAAGGGCTGCCACGTCCTCGGCCACGAAGGGCAGGCGGTCGGCATAGGCCAGTACGGGCCGGGCCAGCCTGTCGACGGGGACGGTCACAATTTCCCTTCGGCCTGCCATTTGCGCAGGGTTTCCTCGCCCACCTCGAAATGCATCGAATCCTCGCGGCTGTTATAGGCGGCGCCCCAGAACCAGCCTTCCTCGTTGAAATATTCGGACAGGATCAGCAGGCCGAACTGCGTGCCGCCATCCGCAAAGGGGTCGAGCTGCCCTTCCAGCGTCAGGTCGATGGCCGTTCCCCATGAATGGTTCGAGATCGAACTGGCCGAGCCCCGGATCAGCCGCGCGCACAGCGCGCCCGCCGTGCCCAGCTTGGCATGGATGTCGGGATCGCTTTGCTTCAGCCGGTCCAGCACCCGCCCAAGGCTGTCCAGCGCCGGGGCCAGCATGGTGACGGTGATCGGGCCGACCTGACGCGTCTGCAGCAGGGCCTTGAGCCGCGGATTGGTGACCGGCTGGCAGGATGTGCCATAGCTGTCGCGCGGCTGGCCCAGAATGGCCAGCATGGTGGCGTTGCGGGGCTGGGTGATCCCCTTGTTGAACCGGGCCTTGGCCAGCTTCATCTGTTCGGTCAACGCCTCGGTCGGCGGCTGCTCGAAGTTTTCGTCCCCCAGGTCGGGCGGCGGCGCGGGCTGGATCGAGGGCGCGACCGGCGCGCGGTTCGCCACAAGGCTGAGATCGTCGCGCAACTGCGCCAGATCGGCGCTCAGGCCCTGGCGTTCGGTCCGGGCCGAGGCAAGCTCCTCGCGCAGGGCGGCAAGTTCGGCTTCCTGCCGGGCCAGGCGCAGTTCGGTGCTCTGGTCGGCGTTGTCCAGCAGCCATGTCGTCACCGCGAATGCGATGGCGCCGACGACGACGCCGATCGCGACGATGATCGGGGCGGCCAGCGTCCCCGCCGACCCGGAGCGCCTTGCCGGGCGGGCGGGCGCGGCAGGACGGCGGCCCATTTCAGACGGCCTCGATGTCGACGACGATGACCGAGACATTGTCCGGCGCCCCGTTGGCCAGCGTCTGGCGCAACAGCCGGGCACAGGCGGCGGCGGGCGTTCCCCCTTCGGGCGCGGTCCCGGAAAGCGTCGCGCCCAGCGCCTCGGCCAGCGCGGCGTCCGGCAGCACATGCGTCAGCCCGTCCGAGCAGAGCAGCAGCCGGTCCCCATCCGCCAGAGCCAGCGCGGTGAATTCGGGGATGCCCCCCGCCCCCACGGCGCGCGTGACGATGTTGGCCTGCGGATGGATGCGCGCCTCGTCCTCTGACAGCCTGCCCGCATCGACCAGTTCCTGCACGACCGAATGGTCGCGGGTCAGCCGGACCAGCCGCCCCGCGCGCAGCAGATAGGCCCGCGCATCCCCGGCCCAGGCCAGCGTCGCCTGTCCGCCCCGGATGACCGCCGCCACCACCGTCGCGCCGATCGTCGCCCCCTCGGCCCGGCCCCGCGCCACGATATCGGCATCGGCGCGGGCAAGGCGCAGGGCCAGGGCGGGCGCCGCCTCCTCGTCGTCGCGGATGGTGTCCAGCGCGCCGATCACCCGCTCGGACGCATAGGCCCCCAGGGCATGCCCGCCCATCCCATCCGCGACCGCCCAGACCCGGCCCGAGGGATCGACAAGGATCGCGTCCTCGTTCCGGGCGCGGACCTGGCCGCGATGGGTCAGCCCCGCGCCACTGGCCCGCAGCCCCCTGCGGGCAGCCGCGCCGTTCACCGGATGATCTTTCGCAGGCAAGGCGCCGATCCCCGACCAGGACGGATCAATTGAAAGCGCCTTCATTCTAGCGTAAAATGGTCCGACAGGGACGCAGATTTTCATGGTGGTTCCCATGTCCTGGCCTGCTCGCGCGCTGTCTTTGCTCCTGTGCCTTCTTCCCGTGCCCGTTCCCGCGCAGGAACTGACCGAAGAACAGATCCTGCGCCGCTTCGAAGCGCAGCGGGACATGTATCGCGCCGTCACCAGGGGCCAGAAGACGCGGGGGCTGGACATGGTCGTCGTGCCCCCCGACAGCGCCGCCCCCGTGACGGCAGCCCCTGCGACGGTGGTCCGGGAAGAGACGGCGCAGACCACGGGCGGGACGGTCGTCTTCGGCCAGTTCGCGCCCGAGCTTCAGGTCAATGTCGCCGTCCGCTTCGCCTTCGATTCCGCAAGCATCGCCCCCGACCAGCATCCGGCGCTGGAAAGGATGTGTTCGGTCATGCAGAAGTCCGACATCGCCCTGTTCCGTATCGTCGGCCACACCGATGCCAAGGGCAGCGACAGCTATAACGAAAGCCTGTCGCGGCTGCGGGCCGAGGAGGTCCGCCGCTGGCTGATGAGGGATTGCGGCATCGCCGGATCCCGGCTCGAGGCGCTGGGAATGGGCGAGCGCTTTCTGGCGAACCAGGCCGATCCGGCCGCGGCCGAGAACCGGCGCGTCGAGTTCCAGGCGCTGAGCTGAACCGGACCGGCGAACGGGCGCTGCACGCCCAGGAAACATTATACGGTCACTCGGAATCGTGGTAACCTTGGCGTTACTCAATTGCCGGAGGGACAGGCGCGTGGCTTTCGCAGAACGCAGCATTCGCTCGTCGGGGTCGGTTTCGCTCGGGGCGCTTGCCATCCTGGGTCTGCTGGCCGGCGCAGCGCAGGCACAGACCGCCGCACAGGTCACGCAGGACAGCTATCAGCCGCCGATGCAGCGCATGACCGGCTCGCTGGTCTTCAGCGGCGCGCCCGGCCTGGCGGCGCCGGCAGGGTCCGAAGAGCTTTCGATCCGGCTGTCCGATGTCCGGGTCGAGGGCGCCCTGCCCGGCAGCGACGCCGAGGTCGCGGCCCTGCGCCGGCGCCTGACAGGCGGGCGGATCGCGGTTTCCGAAATCTTCGCCGCCGCCTCGGATCTCGAGGCCGCCCAGGCGCGCATGGGCTATGTGCTGGCGCGCGTCGTCATTCCGGCGCAGACGCTGGAGGATGGCGGCCCGCTGCGCCTGACGGTCGTGAACGGCTTTGTCGAAAAGGTCGATACCAGTTCGGTGCCCGCGCCGCTGCGCGCCCGGCTTCAGGCGATGACCGCGCCGCTGGTCGACCGCCCCTCGCTGCGGCTGCCCGACATCGAGCGGCGGCTGCTGCTGGCTGGCGACATGTTCGGCGTCGCGCTGGGATCGGCGCTGTCCACCGGCGCCCGGCCCGGCGGCACGGTCATCATCCTGAACCCGCAGTTCCGTTCGGTCACCGGCTTTGTCGGTTTCGACAACAGCTTTTCCAAGGATCTGGGCCGGCTGAACTTCAGTTCGGGCGTCGAATTCAACAACCATCTCGGCCGGGGCGAGGTGTTCTATCTGCGCGCCTCCGGCAATCCCCGCCTGGGGTCGGACAGCTATTTCGGCGACGGGCCGAAGCTGCGCACCCTTGCCGGGGGCGCGGTATTCCCCCTGGGCAACAACGGGCTGACCTTCGGGATCGAGGCCGCCAATTCCAAAACCGGGCCGGACAGCGGTGCCGTGGCGACCAATTCGGATTTCGACCGCCTGTCGTTCAGGCTGTTCTATCCGGCGGTCCGGTCGGTCAGGCGCAACATTTCGGTCACGGCGGCGCTGGACATGCAGAGCGACCGCGAGGATCTGGAAACCATCGCGGGCGATTTCGGCCTTTACAAGGACCGCACCCGCGTCCTGCGCCTGTCGGGCGACGGCACCTGGCAGTTGTCGGACAACAGCGCGTTCCGCATGGGGGCGATCCTGTCGGTCGGGCTCGACGCACTGGGCGCACGCAACGCCGACGATGCGACCCCGGCCATGCCCCTGTCGCGCGAAGGCGCGGATGCGGATTTCCGCAAGCTGGAACTGTCGTTCAGCTATAACCGCGATTTCCGTCAGGACTGGAGCCTGTCGCTGGCCGGGCAGGCGCAGACCTCGTTCGGCGAGCCGATGCTGTCCAGCGAACAGTTCGGCATTGCCTCGACCGAAGGACTGTCGGCCTTTGATCTGGGCAGCCTGACGGGCGATTCCGGCTGGTTCCTGCGCAGCGAGGTGGCGCGGAACATTCCCGTCCAGCGCGCGGGCAGCCCCCTGATCGTCAGCCCCTATCTGTTCGCCGCGGCCGGGGCGGTCGATCTGGAGCGGCCCTCGGCGGACGAGGCTTCGCGCATCGATGCCAGTTCCTTCGGCATCGGTGTCGATCTGAAGCTGATCCGCGATCCGAACTATTCATCTGCGTCTGTCAGGTTCGAATACGGCAAAGGGAACAGGGACGATGGTCAGGATGATCCCGAACGCTTCACGATCGTCAGCTCCTATCGCTTCTAGGCGGATGCGCCGCCTGTGGGCGGCGCTTCTGGCCTGCAGCGCCCTGGTTCCGGGCGCCGCCGCCGCGCAGTCGCTGCCCACGGACCCCAGCATCGTCGGCGGCGGTGCCACGATCACCACCCCCCGCCCCAACGACATGCGCGTGGACCAGCACACCAACCGCGCCATCATCAACTGGAACAGCTTCGACATCGGCACGGACGCCTCGGTCCGGGTGGATCAGCCCGGGCGCAATTCGGCCCTGCTGAACCGCGTGACCGGCGACCGCCCGACCCGGATCGACGGCTTTCTGGGCGCGAACGGCCAGGTCTTCGTCGTCAACCGCAACGGCATCGTCGTGGGCCGCGACGGCCGGATCGCGACCGGGGGATTCGTCGGATCGTCGCTGGACATCTCGAACAAGGATTTCATGGCGGGCCGGCTGCGCTTTTCGGGCGACCGGCCCGGCCGCGTGGCGAACGAGGGTCGCATCGACATCATTCCGGGCGGCTATGCGGCGCTTCTGGGCGGGCAGGTCAGCAACAGCGGGGTGATCCGCGTGCCCCTGGGCTCGGTCGCGATGGGCGCGGGGCGGCGGGCGACCCTGAACCTGAACGGCAGGGATTTCCTGTCGGTCGCCCTGCCGCCCGAGCAGAGCGACGATCTGCAGGCCCTCGTCGAACAGCAGGGCCTGATCTCGGCCGATGGCGGCACGATCGAGATCAAGGCCGCGGCGGCGCGCGATGCCGCGCGCGACGTGATCAACCTGTCCGGCGTGACCGAGGCGAGGACCGTGTCGGGCCGATCTGGCCGCGTGGTGCTGGGCGGCGGCAAAGGCGGCACGGTCCGGGTGACGGGGCGCGTGCGTGCCACCGGCACCCGCAAGCCGGCGGCGGTGGCCCCTTCTTTGCGGATGACACGCTCGTCCCCTCCGGTGGCGCGGCCCCAGCGCGGCGGCGAGATCACCATCACCGGCAACCGGATCGAACTTGCCGGCGCGCTTCTGGATGCCAGCGGCACCGGCGGCGGCGGCCTGATCCGCATCGGGGGCGATTATCAGGGCAAGGGTCCCCTGTCCCATGCGCAACACACCTCGCTTGACGCAGGCACCCGCCTTGTCGCCGACGGCATCGGCCATGCCGATGGCGGGCGGATCATTGTCTGGTCGGATGTGTTGACCCATTTCGGCGGCAGCGTTTCGGTGCGCGGCGGCGACCGGGGGGGAAACGGCGGCTTTGCCGAGATTTCCAGCAAGGGCGATCTGGCGATCCGCAGTTCGGACGTGTTCCTTGCCGCCCCGAAGGGACAGGCCGGGACGGTTCTGTTCGACCCGCAGAGCTTCCGCATCGTCGATGCCGCGACCTACGATCCCGAAGCTCATCCCACCCATGTTCTTGACACGGTCATCTACGCACTGCTGGCGCGGTCGGGCAGCTATGTCCTTTCGACCGCAGGTGAAGGCGACGATGCGGGCGATATCGTGGTCGATACGCCGCTGAGCTTTACCTTTCCGCCTGGCGAGGGTCCGGCAGTCAACCGGTTTGCGCTGATCGCCTCGAACGACATCCTGATCAACAGGGCCATGTCCTGGGGCGGCCCCGGACAGGTGGCGCTGACCGCCGGGCGCGACATCACCGTCGGCGGCGCCCTGACATGGAGCGGCGTCAACGGGCTGAACATCACCGCCGCAGACGCGATCGCGCTGAACGCGCCGGTCAGCGGCCCCGGCGGTACCCTGGCCCTGCAGGCGCCGCTGGTCACGGCCACCGGCGGCGTCGCAGTCGACCGCTTCCGGCTGACCGGCCCATCGCAATGGCGCCAGAACGCCGCCACGCTGCCCGGCTTTTCCGCCGCCGATTTCGTCATCGATGACGACGCGGGCTTCCTGCGCGCACGAGGCGGGACCGGGACGGTTGCGGATCCCCATGTGATTGCGGATGTCTATGGGCTGCAGGGCATCGGCTCGGCCGGTCATGCGGGGGCGCATTACGCCCTGGGCGCGGATATCGCGGCGGCAGTCACGGGCGCGTGGAACTTCGGCGCAGGCTTCCGGCCCATCGGCACGCCCGATGCCCCGTTCACGGGCAGCCTTGAGGGCGGGGACCATGCGATCACCGGGCTTGCCCAGACCCTCTTTGGCGGCACGGGCGGGCTGTTCGGGGTC
>CALLYR010000170.1 GCA_937859005.1 uncultured Paracoccus sp.
GCGATCAGCCCGCCGACCAGCGCCTGCCCCTTCCATTCGGGGAACATCCCGCCGTCATAGAACACCATCCCCGACGGCGCGATCACCGGGTCCCAGTAATACAGCGGCTGCTCCATCCCCTCCTGCGCAGTCAGGCCCTCGCCGATGGGGGCGCCGCTATAGTCGAGGCCATAGGTGATGACCGGCCAGCCATAGTTGCGCCCGACCTCGGGCCGGTTCAGTTCGTCCCCGCCCTTGGGGCCGTGCTCGACCGTCCACAGCCGCCCCTGCGGGTCCAGCGCCGCGGCCTGCACGTTGCGGAATCCCTTGGCCCAGGTTTCGGGCAGCCAGCCATCGATCCCGGCGCCCGCCGGCTCGCCCGAGGGGGACACGCGCACCAGCTTGCCGATATGGTTGCCGTCGTCCTGGGCGGTGGCGCGGGGCGCGGGGTCGGATCGTTCCCCCAGCGTGATGAACAGCATCCCTTCCGGGTCCATCACCAGCCGCGAGCCGAAATGCTTGTCGCTGGCCCAGGCCGGCTGCTGGCGAAAGATTTCCTGCACGCCCTCCAGCGCGGTCATGTCCGCGTTCAGCGTGGCCGTGGCGACCGCGGTCTGGTTCTTGCCGCCTTCGGCGGGCGCGGCATAGCTGAACCAGATGCGGCGGCTGTCCGCGAAATCGGGCGCGGCCAGCACGTCCAGCAGCCCGCCCTGACCGCGCGCATCGATCCGGGGCAGGCCCGTGATCGGTTCGGACAGGGTGCCGTCGGGGCGCACCACACGCAGCCGTCCCGGCCGTTCGGTCACCAGCCAGGACCCGTCGGGCAACTGGTCCATGCCCCAGGGATGTTCCAGCCCCTGCGCGACCCGTTCGGTCTTCAGCGGGATGTCGTCGGGCAGGGCGGGGGCGCGGGTCTGCGCCTCGAATGCAGGCTGCTGGTCGGGCGCGTTCGGCGGGGCGTTGTTGAAATCCTGGGCGCAGGCTGCGGCCGAGGTCGTCATCAGCGCCGCGACGGCGGCGGGGATCAGGCGGGTCATGACAGTCCTCCTTTGGCCAGAGGGAAACTGCCATGACAGCCGCCGCGTTCCCTGAGGTTCAGGCCGGAACCGCGCGGGCCAGATGGTCCACTTTGTCCATGTGACCGGCGATCCGGCCCACCTCCTCCAGCCAGGCGCCGACAAGCCGGGGTTCGTCGGGGGCAGCGTGGACGCCGGGGGCGAAGTCGCCGCCCAGCACCGATTCCACCGCCATCGCGACGGGCACCGACACCAGTTGCGCCATCGCCGTGCCGCGGTCGTTGCCCTGCGCGTCCAGCACCCATTCCTTGTGCCAGACGGTCCGGCCGCCGCGGTCGGCCTTCAGCGCGACGAACAGCACGACGCGGTCGGGCTCTCCCTCGGCATAGGCGTGTTCGGCCCAGAAGCCCTCGGCCATCTCGCGCAGGCGGACATCGCCTTCGGGGCCGGTCAGATGCTCGACCTCGGCAAAGACATCGGCCCAGGCCTCGGCCCAGCCGTCCAGCCGGATGGTGCCGCGCACGAAGTCGCGCAGGTCCCAGCCGCGGTCAAAGCCGTAATGTTCGATGAAGGCGGTCGAATCGCGGTTCGGATAGACCTCGAACCGTTCGGGTTCGGGCAGTGGCGCGTCATAGGACTCGATCGCGTGCCATGGCCGGTCCACGATGCGTTCCGCGCCCTCGCGGATCGACTTCGACGGGGAGCGCAGCGCCCGCAGCACCCCCAGCGGCGACCAGCTGAATTTATAGCGGAAGGGGTTGGGATGCTTCGGAAAACCGCCGCAATAGCTGGTGAAGCTGACCCGGTCCCCCTTTTGCGCGACATGGCGGTAATCGGCGACCAGATCATGCGCCATCAGGTGATCTATGCCGGGGTCCAGACCCACCTCGTTGACCAGCGCCACGCCCGCATCCGCCGCCGCCTGCTCCAGCGCCGCCATCTCGGGCGAGATATAGCTGGAACTGACGAAATGCGCGCGCTTGCCGATGCACATGGTCGCAAGCGGCACATGGCGGTCGGCGGGCAGCATGGACACCACCACATCGCCGGGCGCGACCGCTTCGGTCAGGGCGGGCAGGGAATATTCGCGGATGTCGCGGGCCAGATCGCCCACCGCGCCCTGCGCCTTTTCGACGGTGCGGTTCCAGACGATGACGGGACGGTCGCCCTGCAACAGGCGGCGCAGTCCGGGAACGGCGGAAAGGCCCGTTCCGACCCAGTGGATGGTCATGCCGAAAGCCCTTTCAGATGCGTGTCGTAAATGGCGGCGGCCCGCCCCCAGGCGCCCGCCTCGATGGTGTCCAGGTCCCGCAGCACCGGCAGAAGCTGGGCCGCGTAATCCTCGCTGCTCTCGCGCGGCAGCATCGAGGGCAGGTTGTCGATGGCGGTCACGTCAAGGGGCGGGTGGTCCGCCACCCGCAGCGCCGGATGGTCCCAGGTCGTGGTGCGGTCGTAAACCTTGATCGGGCTGAAGGCGCTGGAGGGGTCGCAGGCGATATCGCCGATCACCGTCAGCGCGCGGCCGGGATTCACGGCGTCTGCGGGGACGAAGACCGGAGTGCCCGGCTGCGCCAGGATGCAGTTGAGAAAGATCTCGTGCATCAGGATTTCCGGGAAGGGGCCGCCGTGGGCGGTCTCCTCGATGTCCCATCTCGTGACCCGCACGCCCATTTCGGTGCACAGGTCCGTGGCCCCGCGGCCGACGCGCCCCTTGGCGCCGATCACGATGGCGCGGGGGCGGGGGGCGCCGGTCGCGTCCAGTTCGGCCCGCAGTTCCGCCGTCATCGAGGCGCGGTCGGGATAGCTGCGCACCGGCCCGCAGATGCGGCCGAAGTGCTGTTCGGCCCAGCATTTCAGCGCCACCCCCGCCCCTGCGTAACCAGCCCAGTATCCAAAGGCCGCAAGCCTGCGCCCGCCGTCGTCCAGCAGATATTCCAGGTCGTAAAGCCGGCCCCCGCCCTCGCGGAAACGGGCCAGCAGCACCTGACCTGCCGGCTGGCCCTTGAAGGCATGGCCGAACATGATGTGGCGGTGGGTCAGGGGCGCGCTGTCCTCGGGCAGTTCCTTCAGGCCGAAGATGATCGCATCGGCAGGGGCGGCGGGCCACGATCCTTCGGGAACGATCTCGGCGCCCGCGGCGCGATAGGCGTCGGCCGGAATGATGCGGCGGGGGCTGTCCTCGACCGTCACGTGGAATCCGCGGCGGACCAGGTCGCGCACGCCGTCCGGGGTGATGCCCACCCGATCCTCGTTGGGGCGGCTTTCCGCCCGGACCCACAGATGCGTCATGCCCTCAACCCCCCATGTTGCGCGGCCGCAGCCTTACGGAAAGGCGATGCTGCGGGCAAGCGGGCGGCGCGCGCCGCGGAACGGTCCGTCGCCCGCCGCGTCGATGCGGGCGATGGCCGAGGCGATGCTTTCGGTCACGACAGACATGGCCCAGGCGGTCGCGTGGATCATGGTATCGCCGTCCATCGCCAGCGCAACATGGCCCGGCCAGAACAGCAGGTCGCCGCGCCGGATGTCGGGGACAGGGGGAAAGGCTGCTTCCTGCAGGTCGCTATCGCCGGGGCAGGCGATGGCACAGGCGCTGAGCGCGACCTGCGCCAGCCCCGAACAGTCGATCCCCGCGCGCGAATTGCCACCCCACAGATAGGGGGTGCCCAGCAGGGACAGCGCCACCCCGGCGGGGTCGGCCGCGGGCTGGCCGCCGATATGCTGGACCGGCACCCAGCCGCCGGTTGCCAGCCGGGCAAAGCGGCCTTGGGTTTCCACCACCGACAACCGGGCGCCCAGCGACAGGCTGGCGGTCTCGCGCAGCTTCATGTCCGGTGCGGGATAGACATGGGTGGCAGGGGCGCTGACGCGGTGGGTGATGGCGGAACGGTCCCCGGTCAGCGCCTCAGTGGCGATCCAGCCGCAGTATCCGTCCGCTTGCGCCTGCACGAAGGCCCACGCGCCCCGCCGCTCGATCACCGTCACATCGGCGCCGAAGTTGACCTGCCTGTCCCGCGCGCCATCCGGCGTCCGCAACAGACAGGCCAGCGGCACGGCCACGCGCATCGGCGTGCCCTGCGTCACCTCGGGCCGGTCAAAGCCGCTGCTTGCCAGCGCCACGCGGTCGGTCGCGGGGGTCAGGCGGCGGTCCATCAGACGATCCCCGGCAGGGCGTGCAGGATCGCGCGCATCCCTTGGCCTACGCCGCCCTTGGGCCGCCCCGGCGCGGGCGTCGGCTGCCAGCCATAGATGTCGAAATGCGCGTAAACCGTTGCCCCTTCGGTGAAACGGCGCAGGAACAGCGCCGCCGTGATCGCGCCCGCGAAGCCGCCGCCGGGGGCGTTGTCCAGATCGGCGATGGCAGGCTCGATCATCGCCTCATAGGGCTCCCAGAAGGGCATCCGCCAGATCGGGTCGGCATGGTCGCGGCCTGCGCGGAACAGGACATCCGCCGCATCCTCGTCGTCGCAGAAAAAGGGCGGCAGGTCCGGCCCCAGCGCCACCCGCGCGGCCCCGGTCAGGGTGGCCATACTGACCAGAAGCGCGGGCTTTTCCTCGGCGGCCAGCGCCAGCGCGTCCGCCAGCACCAGCCGGCCTTCGGCGTCGGTGTTGTTGACCTCGACCGTCAGGCCCTTGCGGCTGGTCAGAACGTCGCCGGGGCGGAAGCTGTCGGACCCCACCGCGTTTTCCACCGCCGGGATCAGGACGCGCAGGCCACGCGCGCGGCCCATCCGCGCCAGCGTCTCGGCCAGCCCCAGCACATTCGCTGCGCCGCCCATGTCCTTCTTCATCAGAGCCATCGAGGCTGACGGCTTGATGTCCAGCCCGCCGGTGTCGAAGCAGACCCCCTTGCCGACCAGCGCGACCGCGGGGCCTTCGCCCGGAAAGCGCAGGTCGATCAGCCGCGGCGCGCGGTGAGGGGCGGCGGCGCGGCCGACCGCGTGGATCATCGGGAAATTGCGGGCAAGGTCGTCGCCCACGACAACCGTGACGCTTGCCCCGTGCCGCCCGGCCAGATCGCGCGCGGCCTGTTCCAGTTCCGCCGGTCCCATGTCCGAGGCGGGCGTGTTGACGAGATCGCGCGCGAGATATTCCCCCGCCGCCATCGCCAGCACGGCATCCGCGTCCACGCCGTCCGGGCAGACCAGCCGCGCGCGCGCGGGTTCGACCTTCTTGTAGCGGTCGAAGCGATACTGCGCGAACAGCCAGCCCAACGCACCATGCGCCGCGCCATATCCCTCGGGCATCCCCGCCAGATGCCAGTTGCCCGCAGGCAGCCCGTCCGCCGCGCGGGCCAGCGTGAAGCGGTCCCGCGCCGGGCGGTCCGCCGGGGTTCCGGGCTTGCCCACCCCGAACAGCGCCCCTGCAACGCCGCCATTCCCCGGCAGCAGGCAGATCTGCCCCGGCTTGCCCAGGAATCCGGCCGCCAGGGGAAAACCGGGGTCGATTTCCTCGGGCAGCACCGGACCGTCGTCACCTTGCGCCACCAGCCACAGCGGGCGGCTGCCGGAAGCGGCGGGGGCAAAGGCGGGGTCGGTCATGGCGCGTCTCCTGTCGGTCGGTGGCACCGTTCTGTGGGGATTCGGGACGGGAAGGAACCCCGTTCGGCTTCTTTCCGGCCCGAATACCCATTGCACCCGCGCCGCCTTCACTTGCGGGGCAGTATCGGCTATGCGCGGGCGTCTTTGTCGTGAAAGGAATCCCCTGATGGGCTACAAGGTCGTCGTCGCGGGCGCCACGGGGAACGTGGGCCGCGAAATGCTGAACATCCTGGCCGAGCGCCAGTTTCCCGTGGACGAGATCGCCGTGCTGGCGTCGCGCCGTTCGCTGGGGACCGAGGTCAGCTTCGGCGACAGGACCCTGAAAACCCGCGACATCGAGGGCTTCGACTTCACCGGCTGGGACATGGCGCTGTTCGCCATCGGGTCCGAGGCGACGAAGAAATACGCGCCCATCGCCGCCAGGGCGGGCTGCGTCGTGATCGACAACTCCAGCCTCTATCGCTATGACCCCGACGTGCCCCTGATCGTGCCCGAGGTGAACGCCGACGCGATCATGGGCTATGCCAAAAAGAACATCATCGCCAACCCGAACTGTTCCACCGCGCAGATGGTCGTGGCGCTGAAGCCGCTGCATGACCGCGCCCGCATCAGGCGCGTCGTCGTCAGCACCTATCAGTCCGTCAGCGGCGCCGGAAAAGAGGGCATGGACGAGCTGTGGACCCAGACCAAGGGCATGTATGTGCCGGGTCAGGAGGTCGCGCCGAAGAAGTTCCAGAAGCAGATCGCCTTCAACGTCATTCCCCAGATCGACGTCTTCATGGAAGACGGCCAGACCAAGGAGGAATGGAAGATGGTGGCCGAGACCAAGAAGATCATGGACCCCTCGGTCAAGGTCACCGCGACCTGCGTGCGCGTCCCCGTCTTCGTCGGCCATTCCGAGGCGATCAACATCGAGTTCGAGGATTTCCTGGACGAGGACGAGGCCCGCGACATCCTGCGCGAAGCGCCAGGCGTGCTGGTGATCGACAAGCGCGAGCCGGGCGGCTATGTCACCCCGGTCGAATGCGTGGGCGATTTCGCCACTTTCGTCAGCCGCATCCGGCAGGACCAGACGGTGGAAAACGGCCTGAACCTGTGGTGCGTCAGCGACAACCTGCGCAAGGGCGCGGCGCTGAACGCGGTCCAGATCGCGGAACTGCTGGGCAACCGCTGCCTCAAGAAGGGGTGAGCCGGAT
>CALLYR010000171.1 GCA_937859005.1 uncultured Paracoccus sp.
GACGCTGTCGCGGTCCACCCCCCCCAAGGGCGTGCCCGCGGCGTCCGTCACGGGCAGGCAGGCGCGGCCCGACCAGATCATTTCGGCCAGGGCTTCGGACAGGGGCGCATTCGCGGGCAGCGCGGGGCCGGGCGCCTGCCCCGGCCGGACCAGCGGGGCGACGGGGCGCAGCGACAGATAGCGGAAGACGCGTTCCCCCGGCCCCAGCAGATCGCGGACAAAAGGGGTGGCGGGTGCTGCGATGATCCGGGCGGGGGTGTCGAACTGCTCGATCCGGCCTGCCTGCATGACGGCGATGCGGTCGCCCAGGCGGATGGCCTCGGCCATGTCATGCGTGACCAGCATCACGGTCGTGCCCAGACGCTGCTGCAAGATGCGCAGGTCGGCCTGCGCCTGCCCCCGGATCACCGGGTCCAGCGCACCGAAGGGTTCATCCATCAGCAGCACCTCGGGCCGCGCGGCCAGGGCGCGCGCCACCCCCACCCGCTGCGCCTGCCCGCCCGAGAGTTGATGGGGATAGCGGGGGCCGATGGTGGCGGGGTCAAGCTGCAGCATCTCCATCAGTTCGATCACGCGCGCCCGGATTTCGGCGCGCGGCCAGCGCAGCAGGCGGGGCACCGTCGCGATGTTGCGCGCAGCGGTCCAGTGCGGGAACAGCCCCTGATCCTGGATGACATAGCCGATGCGGCGGCGCAGCGTGACCGGATCGATGTCGCGGGTGTCCACGCCGTCGATCAGGACGCGGCCGCGGCTCGGCTCGACCAGACGGTTGATCATCCGCAAGAGCGTGGTCTTGCCCGATCCCGAACTGCCGACCACCGCGGTGATCGTGCCGCTCTCCAGCCGCATCGACACATCGTCCACCACCGGAACGCCATCATAAAGGCGGCTCATCCCTTCGATCCCGATCATCGCGGTGCCCCTGGCAACAGGCCGATCAGCGCATCCATCGCGGCCGAGGTCGCAAAGGCCAGCGCCACCGTGGGCAGCGCGCCCAGCAGGATCAGGTCGGGCGCGGTCTGCCCGATCCCCTGAAAGACAAAGCTGCCGAAACCCCCGGCCCCGATCAGCGCGCCGATGGTGGCCATGCCGATGTTCTGGACCAGCACGATCCGCGCCCCGGCCAGAATCGCAGGCAGCGCCAGCGGGATATCGACCATTCCCAGCCGCTGGCGCGGGGTCAGGCCCATGCCGTCCGCAGCGTCCCGCACGGCGCGGGGCACCTCCAGAAGGCCCGCGGCGGTATTGGCGGCAATGGGCAGCAGCGAATAGAGGAACAGCGCGACCAGCGCCGGGGCCATGCCGATCCCCCGGATGCCCAGGGCCTGCGCCCCCGGCACATTGGCCGCCACCCATGCCAGGGGCACGATCAGCATCCCGAACAGCGCGATCGACGGAATCGTCTGCACCAGAGTCAGCCCGTTCAGAACCGCAGGCCGCAGGCCCGCACGGCGCGCGAGCCCCACCCCCAGCGGCAACCCCACCAGCAGCGCCGCCAGAAACGACCCGAAGGCCAGCGTCAGATGACGCCCGCCTTCGCGCCAGAAGCCGGCGGCGCGGTTGCGGTATTCCTGCATCACCGACAGATCGTCCAGCATCCCCGACCGCAGCAGCCCCGCCACCATCGCCACCGCCACCGCCAGCAGCAGCAGCCGCGTGACGGGCCGCGGGTTCAGCCGCGCCAGCGCATCGACAGTCAGCATCCCCAGCGCGGCGAACCCGAACCAGTATCCCGCCCCCGGCGCGACGCGGGCGGCAGGGGACGCGCCAGCCGCCAGCCGGTCAGCCCCCCAGCCGATCAGCACCATCGACCCCGCCAGCAGCGCCCCCAGAACCGCCAGCCGCCACCCCGGACGGCGCAGCCGCAGCAGGGCCAGCACCGCCAGCAGAACCGCCGCGACAGCAAATCCCGCAACCGGCGCACCCAGCGCCTCGGTCAGGCTGCGCGGATCGGCGGGCGCGATGCGGTTGACGCGGAAACTTGCGAAGGGCAGCGCCAACGACGCCGCCAGCGGCATCGCAAGGGTCAGGGTCAGCCGGTCAGGGACCACCTTACCGCAGCAGTCCGTTTTCGGTCAGGAAGGCCCGTGCCACCTCGGCGGCGGGAATGCCCTCGACCTGGACCTTGCCGTTCATTTGCTGCAGCGTTTCCAGCGTCAGCTTTTCGAACACCGGCTTCAGCAGGTCCGCGATCTGGGGATATTGCTTCAGCACTTCCTCGCGGATGGTCGGCGCAGGCTGATAGACGGGCTGCACGGCCTTGTCGTCCTGCAGGACCACCAGCCCCGAAAAGGCGATGCCTCCGTCGGTGCCATAGACCATCGCCGCATTCGCCCCGCTGATGCGGTTGGCCGCGGCCTGGATCGTGGCGGCGGTGTCGCCCCCCGACAGAACGATCAACTGCGCTGGCTTCAGCGTGAAGCCATAGGCGGCCTGGAACGCGGGCAGCGCGGGCGGCGAGTTGACGAATTCCGACGACGCGGCCAGTTTCACCTCGCCCCCACCCGCGACCCAGCGGCCGAATTCGGACAATGTGCGCACGCCCGCCGGTTCCGCCACATCGGCGCGCAGCGCCATGCCCCAGGTGTTGTTCGCGGGCGCGGGCGTCAGCCAGACGATGCGGTTCGCGTCGTAATCGAGCTTGCGCGCCTCCTCCCATGCTGCGGCCGCATCCTTCCAGACCGGCTCGTCCGCGCGGTTGAAGAAATAGGCGGCATTGCCGGTATATTCGGGATAGATGTCGATTTCCCCCGCCAGCAGCGCCTGGCGCACGACCGGCGTCGCGCCCAGTTGCAGGCGGTTTTCCGTCTCGATCCCGGCGTTTTCCAGCATCAGGGCGATCAGGCTGCCCAAGACGCCGCCTTCGGTGTCGATCTTGGACGACACGACGACGGCGGCGGGCGCCGCCCCGGCCGCAAAAGCCAGAATGGCGGCGGCAAGCAGTGACTTCAGCATGAATCCTCCACGATTGGCCGGGACATGGTTGCCGTCCATGCGATCAGGGAACGCCCGGCGCCGCAAGAGCAAGCGAAAATGCGGCC
>CALLYR010000172.1 GCA_937859005.1 uncultured Paracoccus sp.
ATCGGGGTCCGCATCCGCATCATGGGTTCACTTGTCATCATCATGCAACTGGGGGGCGCGGTCGCCCTGCTGCTGTTCGGCCTGGGACTGGTGCGCGACGGCCTGACCGGGGCCTTCGGCATGAAGCTGAAACGCGCATTGCGGAAGGGCACGGGCACGGGGCCGCGAGCCTTCGCCATGGGCCTGCTGGCAACGCTGGGGCTGCAATCCTCGACCGCGACGGCGCTGCTGACGGCCGAATTCGCGGAACAGAAGCTGATCCCTGCCTCGCGCGCGCAACTGGCCCTGATCGGGGCCAATGTCGGCACCGCGCTGACAGCCTGGGCGGTGGCCTTCGGGCTGGAGGCGCTGTCGCCGCTGTGCCTGCTGGCGGGCGTGCTCCTGCGCCAGCGTGCCGGTGCGCGCGCGAACGGCATCGGTCTGGCGCTGATCGGGATCGGTCTGATGCTGCTGTCGCTGGACCTGCTGAAGCTGGCGACCGCGCCCCTGCAGCATTCCCCGGCCTTCGCGGCCTTCCTGCGCCTGCTGGACGGGGCCGAGCCGGTCGCCTTCCTGTTCCTGGCAGGCATCGCGATGCTGTGCAGCTCGTCCCTGGCCGCGGTCATGCTGGTGCTGTCGCTGGAACATGGCGGAGGCATCGACGGCGACCTGATCGTGGCGATGGTGCTGGGTGCGAATTTCGGCGGGGCGATCGGGCCGGTGCTGGCGACGCCAGGGGCCTCGGCCGTGGCCCGGCAGGTCACGGCCGGCAATCTTCTGGTGCGCTCCGCCGGATGCGCGATCGCGCTGCCGCTGGCGGAACCCGTGGCGGCAGCGCTCGGCCAACTGCCGCATTTCGGCGGGGGACTCGCGGTCGAGACGCATCTTCTGTTCAATCTGGCCCTTGCCCTGCTGGCCGGACCCTTCGCCGCGCAACTGTCCGGCCTGTCCAGCCGTCTGGCCCCGGCGCGGGACACCCCCGGCCAGCACCGGCCGCGCTGGCTGGACGAGGCCGATCTGTCCACCCCCGCCCTGGCGCTCGCCGGGGCCAGCCGCGAGGCGCTGGCGACGGGCGATATCGTGGAACAGATGCTGGCGCTGGTGGAACGCGCTTTTCACGGCAACGACCCCGGACCGCTGGCGCAGGTCCATGCGCTGGACGACCGGGTCGACCGCGCCCAGCACGAGATCAAGGTCTATCTGTCGCGCATGAAGGGCGATGCGGACGAAGAGGCGGGCATCCGCGCCATCGACATCCTCGATTACGTCATCAACCTGGAACATATGGGCGACATCATCGACAAGGGACTGGCCCGGCAGGTCGAGAAGAAGATCGCCCGCGGGCTGCATTTCTCGGATCAGGGTTACGGGGAACTGGACCAGATGTTCCTGCTGACCCGCGAAAACCTGCGGCTGTCGCAAAGCATCTTCATCAACGGCGATTTCGGTCTGGCCCGACGGCTGATGCACAGCAAGGTGGCGGTGCGCCGGCTGGAACGGCAGTCGGCCAACCGCCATCTGGAACGGCTGCGCACGGGACAGACCGAAAGCCTGCAGACCTCGTCGCTGCATCTGGACATCCTGCGCGACCTGAAACAGGTGAACGCCCATGCGATATCCGTGGCCCATCCGATCCTGGACCGCGAGGGCTTGCTGAGCGAAAGCCGCCTGCGGGACGAGGGCAAGACGCAGGCCGCAGGCTGACGCCGCGTCCCTGGGGCATGGCAGCGCGTCATGAGGCCGGCGACGTTCCTGCCCTGCCGCCATCGGTGGCATTCCCGGATGATTGCAACATGATGCACACAGCCATGCCTGCCCCGACATGCCGCCCGAAGCCTGCCATTGGCTTGGCGGCAATCAGGGTCGCGCGACGCCGGACGGACGAAAGCCGTGCGGCAAAGGTGGAAAGATCGGGGCTGATGCCCTGGACCCCGGTCTGGTCCGGCTCGCCCTTGCCGCCGCGAAGACAGCGGACAGCGGCGCCTGGAACTGGCACGGACAGACAGTGCCCCTCTTTCCCGGCAATGCCTCGCCTTCGCCTGTCGCGCAAGTATGCAGCCGGGGTCCGGCGCCGACTGGGCCATTCCCCTTGCCCTGTCAGGAATGCCGATGAAATGCGGCCGCCGCCATGCTATGATTGCCTCCGCCGGATCGGAGGGCACGGCATGATCGGCGAGGCTATTCGTGACGGTGTGGTGATCGGCATGCTGCTGGGCTTGGACGAGGGGCGCCCGCTGGTGGTCTTTGCCGGCAATCCATCGGCGCAGGCGGTCCCGGCGCGCAGCCTTGTGCGCTTCGGCCCCGAGGACATCGGGGCCGAGCTGGCCCTTCTGTTCGAGGACGGCGACCCCGGCCGGCCGCTGGTGATCGGCCGCATCGTCTCGCCCATGCCCGAGGGGCTGCTCAACGCCATGTCCATGCGCGAGATCTCCGACCTCTTCGCGTTCATGGAGAACCCGCCCGCGCGCTGACGCGGACGCCGCATCGGAAGTGACACTGAACCCATGAGCACGACCGTCATCGGGGCCCCGGGCCCCGAACCCTTTCCGCCGCTGCCACCCCTCCACGAGGGCGTGCTGCAGGCGCTGCGCGACGCCGTCTCGCCCGAGC
>CALLYR010000173.1 GCA_937859005.1 uncultured Paracoccus sp.
CCCCGCCGATCTGCGGCTCGCCCCCCGCTATGACGGACTGCGCGCCAAGCTGTCGGACCCGCCGCTGACGGCGGTCAACATGTCGCTCGAGGAGATCGCGAACAAGGCGGTCGGACTGCTTGTGGCCCAGATCGAGGGAGCAGAGCCCCATGTGATGCCGCGGCTGGACAGGATCGAGATCGTCGAACGTGAATCGTCCCGACCCTGACCGGACCGGCCGATGCGCCGGCAAGCTGCAACCGCTACGCGGCATTCTGATGCAGGGTAAGGATTCCGCCAGAGCCGATTGCCCAAGGGCTGCGCGATATCCCTCTGCTCATGCAGGACGGCCGGGATGACGGGGCGCTCTGCGTTCAGCCAGACAAGGACATGATGTTCGCACCGGTGCAGGTAGATCGCGGTGGATGACCTTCGGGCCGCTTTCGCCGTGCCCGTCCGTCTCCGACCGCGGTGCCGCAGGTTTCCGCCCGGTCGAAATACCCCTCGGCCTGATCGAGGCCCCATGTCTCGTGGCTATAGGGCCGAATATCCCCCGGTTCCTCCCCGGCCCCGAAGGTCGGGTCATAGAGGCGCATTCAGCCGATCACAGCCCTGCCCGCCGCCGCGCCCCGGCCCGGATGTCATCCTTTGAACGGGTCGAAAACCCGCCGTTCCATGCCGGCTCGGTCCGCGAGCGAAGGAAGCCGGACAATGCCGTGACCGCCTCTTCCCCGCTCATTTCCTGCAGACTGGGCACTTCGCCCAGGTCATGTGTGAGACCGCAGTCCCCGATGCTCTCGCCCTTCGGGGCGGCGAGGGCGATCGGAAGTCCGGGCAGGAGGCAACGCCCTTACCTGCGCATCCGCAAGACGATGTCCGTGCGGCAGTGGGGGCGTCCAGGGGATTGATTCAGTCCCCGAATGCGCCGGAACCGCAGAAGGACAGGAAGCCGCACGACGCCTCGCCCGTCACCGCCACAGTCTTTTCCAGAAAACCTGCGATCCGGGTCAACCCGGCCAGGCGCAGCCCCGGATGGTTGCTGGCCGACACCCTGTCCCGCACAGCCGCCAGCAACGCGCCTCTGGGGACATCTTGCAAACCAGCGTCGACGTCGGGCTGCCGCTTGACCGGGGCGAATAACCAGCACCGTCGGGCGTGAAGCTCAGCCTGCCTTCACCAGCCGCATCAGCGTCATCATCCCCAGGGGCGGCAGGGTTCGTTCCTCGACCAGCCGCAGCCGCGTCTCGCCCAGGACCCGCTGCCGGTCAAAGTCGGAATGCCAGCCCAGAAGATCCGCAAGCGGCGCGGCAAGCCGCTCGGCCAGAGCCAGCGCCCCCCGGTCGCGCCGGAAGTGGTTGACGATCAGCACCGTGCCCCCCGGCCGCACCACCCGCGCGATCTCGGCCATGACCCGCTCGGGCTCCGGCACCACGGAAATGACATGCATGGCCGCGACATGGTCGAAGCTCTCGTCGGGAAAGTCGAGCTTCCGCGCATCCATCCGGCACAGGGCGGCGACGTTCTTCAGCTCCTCCCCTGCCACCTTGGCGCGTGCCTTCGCGAGCATCTCCTCGCTGTAGTCCACGCCCGTGACGGTAACACGCGGGCCATAGTGGCGCAGCGCGAGGCCCGTGCCCACCCCCAGTTCCAGCACCTCGCCGCCGAGCGCGTTCAGGATGGCCGTCGCGCGGCGGCGTCCCACGCCTGTCAGCGCCCCGAAGGTGCGGTCATAGATCGGCGCCCAGCGTGCATAGGACTTCTCGACGGCCCGCAGTTCCATTCATCCGTCCTTTCGTGCAAGGCGCCGCCGCAGCCGGGTCCAGCCCAGCACCAGCAGCATCAGATAACCGAGGTCCAGAAGCACCAGCGTCAGCCAGGGATAGGTCAGGAGCGCCGCCCCAAGCCCCACCGCCGCAAGAAGCAGCATCCGTGCCCGAGAGGGCCGGATGCGCACGGGCCGGAAGGCCGGCGTGGGCAGGCGGCTTACCATCAGGGCTGCCACAGCCACGAGCCAGAGCGCGCAGAGCGGCGCCGGCAGGACCGCGCCGGGCACGAGATTCGCCACGAAGACCGGCAGCAGGGCCAGCATGGCCGCGGCCGGCGACGGCACCCCGTCGAAGGTTTTCTTCGGCTGGTCGGCAAGCGAGGGTTCGCGGCTTCCGATGTTGAACCGGGCCAGCCGCAGGGCGCAGGCCACCGCATAGACGAGCGCCGCGATCCAGCCCTCGCCGCCCGCGCCGCCATAGGCCCACAGATGGATCACCAGTGCCGGCGCCACCCCGAAGTCCACGAAGTCGCACAGCGAATCGAGTTCCGCCCCCATGGCGCTTTCGCTTCCAAGCCGCCGTGCCAGCCGCCCGTCGAGCCCGTCCAGAACGCCTGCCAGAAGGATCAGCCCGACTGCCGCGTCGAAGGCGCCCTGCACCGCGAACCGGATCGCCGTGAGCCCGGCGCAGAGCGCCGCCAGCGTGATCGCATTGGGCAGAAGCTGCGTCAGGGACAGCAACCGGGGTCCGCGATCGGGCCGGGCGCCCATCTCAGTCGCTCCGCGCCGGCCGGTCGGGCCCCGATCGGCCGAGTTCCGCGATCACCGTCTCGCCGGCGACCATGGTCTGTCCGATCGCCACCAGGCAAGTCACGCCGGCCGGCAGATAGACATCGAGCCGTGAGCCGAAGCGGATCAGCCCGAACCGCTCTCCGGTCCGAAGCTCCTGCCCCGTCTGCGTCCAGCACAGGATGCGCCGGGCGACCAGCCCCGCGATCTGCACGACCGCGAGCTTGCGCCCGTCGGGCAGGTCCAGGCAAAGCCCGTTGCGCTCGTTGTCCTCGCTGGCCTTGTCGAGCGAGGCGTTGAGGAACCTGCCCGGACGATAGGCGACCGCAGCCACACGGCCCGCTGTCGGCGCGCGGTTCACATGGCAGTTGAAGACGGACATGAAGACGCTGACCCGCGTGAGCGCCACCGGCTCCATCCCCAGTTCCGGCGGCGGCACCGCCGGCCCGATGAGCGAGACCACCCCGTCGGCCGGGCTCACGACCAACCCCTCGCCCTGCGGAACGGCGCGGCGGGGGTCGCGGAAGAAATAGTAGCACCAGACGGTCAGGCCGACGCCCAGCCAGCCCAGGGGTTCCCAGATCAGGAACAGGATCAGCGTGACCAGGCCGAAGACGGGCAGGAAGCGATAGCCCTCGGGGTGCATGGGTTTCAGGAACGTGCCCCACATCGTCATGCGCCGGTGTCCCCATTCCTCGCCTTTTGGCTGCCGCTCCTAACTGTATCGCAGCACGACTGCAAACAGGAACGGTGCCTTGCGGCCATTCTTCCGTCCCGGTGGTTTGGCCGCAACCATTGCTGCCCGGCCGTCCTGCATCCGTTCTCGCGCTCGGCCGCCTGGTCCTGCCGTTCCGGCAGCGGCACGCCGGGCGCCGGATGCGCCGCGCTGTATCACCTGTCCCGGCAAGAGAACGGGCTTTTGCCGTTTTGGCCTCAATGCGAGCCGTCTGCCCGGATATCTGTTCAGGCGGGTCATGACATTCCTCGCGCCCCAGTGCAGGCAGGCCGCAGCGTGGTTCCGCGGGAACAGCTTCGATCCGCCTGAGGTGAGCGATCCCTTTCGGAAAGACATGACCCTGCTCACAGAGCAGGCCACACAGGGCGTTCACCAGGTCCGTGCGCTGATGGAGAAGCTGTTCACATGCACGGAAAAGCACTGCACAGGCTTGCTGATCCTCTGACTTCGGCTCGACAAGGCGCATTCCCGGGCGCTGTGCCGCGACGACGATCGCCTCGGCGTCGGCTGCATCTTTTTCCGCCGCTTCACGAAAGGCCGGACATACTGCGGCGCGATCAGCCGCACCTCATGATCCAGCTTGCCGATCCCACGGCCCCAGAAATGGGCGCCGCCGCAAGCCTCCATCGCGACGATGCAAGGGGGCAGCTGGCTGAAAGACTCTAGCCCCCGGGGAGGGGCCGGTTTGCCCAAAGGATCGACGAAGGCCCGGATAACGATGCCGATCAGCAGGATCAGCAGTGCGGGGGTGAGATACTTGCCAATCTTGTCGATCATGCTGCTGAAGTCGATCGCGAAATACAGCGAGATGATGAAATGGACGACCGGGAAAACCGTCTGCCGGCCCAGTCCGCGGCAGCCGCCACCAGCAGCGCGGGGTCGGCCTCATGCGCGACCGCTGCGGTGCGCGCAATGGTGACGGGCCAGGCGGCCAGCGTCAGAGGCCCCAGAAGCAGCGTCCCCAAACAGGGCGCGATCGGCCGGGCCAGGGGCTCGAACGTTCCCCCGCCCCGCCCCAGGGCCACGACCCCGAAGGTGGGCAGCAGCATGCCGGCGATCAGCAGGTCCATCTGCCCCGGCAGCCGGTCGGCACCGGCCTGAATGCCCACATGCGGGGGAAAGACAGGTTGCCCGCCCCGAAGAAGACCGCGAACATTGCAAGGCTCATGACAATCATGTCGCGCCACATCCGCGGCTCTTTCACAACAGCCATCATCCACCCTTCCCTGATGGCATGAAAGGCGTTCAAGACGCCCGTGCGGCGGTCGACCGAGGGCCTCGCGTGCGGCGGCGGTCAGGATTCCGGCGCCGATCGGGATCAGGTCGTCGGGAAAGTCGTAGTCGGGATTGTGCAGTGCGCTGAGCCCGGTTCCCGCGCCCAGCAGGATCATGGCCGTCCGCGCCGTCCCGCCGAAGCGGCCGAAGTCCTCGGAACCGCGATAGGGCTCGGCCATCTCCTCCCAGCGGACCTGCCGCGCGTCGAGGACGCGGCGGACGATGGCCGTCGGCCCGGCGTCGTTGGCGCTGCAGGCAAAGTCGTCGTGCCAGTCGAGCGCGACTTTCAGCCCTGCGGCCGCCGCCGTCTGGCGCGCCAGCGCCTCGGCCTCGGCGCGCAACCGCGCCATGCGCTCGGGCATCAGCGCGCGCAGCGTGACCTGCAGCTCGGCCCGGCCCGGCGCGATGCCAAAGCTCGGCTCGCCCAGACGCGCATGGGTCATGGTGACAAGCGCAAAGTCCTCGTCCACCGGCCCGCCCGGCCCCAGCGCGGCGATGCGCCGGATCAGCGCGGCCAGGGGCTGCGCGGGCGAGTTTCCGGTCTCGGGCTGCGAGGCATGGGCCGTGCGTCCCTCAAGCTGCACCCGCAGCCCGACCGAGGCGCAGAACATCGGCCCCTCGCGGAATCTGGCCTCGCCCAGCGGGATGCCGGGCATGTTGTGCCAGGAAAACGCCATGTCCGCCCGCAGTTCGGCAAAGCGGGGATCGGCCATCACCGCCGCCGCGCCCGAGCCGTCCTCCTCGGCCGGCTGGAACATCAGCACCACCCGCCCACGGGCGGGCGGCCTGCGGGCAAAGGCATAGGCGCAGCCCAGCAGCGAGGCGCTGTGCCCGTCATGGCCGCACATATGCGCGCGCCCCGCGATGGTCGAGGCCCAGGGCACACAGCCCGTCTCCTCGATCGGCAGCGCGTCCAGTTCGGCGCGCAGCATGACCGTGGGGCCGGGTGCCTCGCCCTCGAAGACGCCCGCCACGCCATGCCCGCCCAGGTCGGTCACGACCCGGTCCGCGCCGATCTCGCGCAGCCTGGTGGCGACCCTGGCGGCGGTCTCGCGCTCCTGCCCCGAGATCTCGGGCGTCCGGTGCAGCAGGTGGCGGAACTCGGTCAGATCGACGATCTCGCGGTTGGTGAGCATGGTTCCCTCCATCGCTGCGGCTCAGGCGACCTTCAGGGACGCCGACTTCCGTTCCAGCATCCCGAACAGGTCGCGCGGATCGTCGGGATCGGCCAGCAGATCGAGGTTCCGGTAAAGGTTCGTGCCGCGGATCCTGTCATGGACATAGCGCAGGGCGCTGAAGTCCTCGGTGGCAAACCCCACGCTGTCGAACAGGGTGATCTGCCGGTCGCCGGTTCGGCCGGGAACCTGCCCGGTCATCACCCGCCAGATCTCGGTCACGGGGAAATCCTCGGGCATCTGCTGGATCTCGCCCTCGATGCGGGTCTGGGGCGGATATTCGACGAACACCTCCGACCGCGACAGGATGTCCTTGTGCAGTTCGGTCTTGCCGGGGCAGTCGCCGCCGATCGCGTTGATGTGGATGCCGCTGCCCACCATGTTGTCGGTCAGGATCGTCGCATACTGCTTGTCGGCGGTGCAGGTGGTGACGATTTCGGCCCCCTGCACGGCCTCTTGCCCGGAAGTGCAGGGGATCACGGTCAGCCCCTTGCCCTGAAGATTGCGCACGACCTTGGCGGTCGCCTGCGGGTCGATGTCGTAAAGCCGCACGGTGTCGATGCCGCAGATGGCCTTGAAGGCCAGGCACTGGAATTCGGACTGCGCGCCGTTGCCGATCATCGCCATGGTCCGCGCACCCGACGGGGCAAGGTATTTCGCCACCAGCGCCGAGGTCGCCGCCGTGCGCAGCGCGGTCAGGATCGTCATCTCGGTCAGCAGCACCGGATAGCCGGTGTCCACATCCGCCAGAACGCCAAAGGCAGTTACCGTCTGCCGTCCGCCCTGAAAGTTCCGGGGATGGCCGTTCACATATTTGAAGCCATAGGCCTTGCCGTCCGAGGTCGGCATCAGCTCGATCACGCCCTCGTCCGAATGGGCCGCGACCCGCGGGGTCTTGTCGAAGCTTTCCCAGCGGCGGAAGTCCTCTTCGATATAGGCGGCAAGTTCGGTCAGCATGGTCTCGACGCCGATACCGAGCACCAGTTGCATCATGTCATCGACGCTCACGAAGGGTACGAGGCTCAGGGGGCCCGGTTCCGGCATGGTCATCAGGGTTCCTCGCCTTTGTGCGGAGGGATGAAAGGCCACGGATGCGAATCCGTCCGTTGTTCCATAGGCATCAATATTAGGACAGAATGCACGAACTGACAACTGTTGACAGTTTACTGTCTAGTGTTCCTGTATCGCAGGTTGCAGACTTCGGCCATGTCAGCGCAGGAAGGGCCAGGGATGGACGAAACAGGGATGGTCAAGCTGCAGCATCCGAGCCTTTCGGACACGGTGCGTGAAGAACTCGTCCGGCTGATCATCACCGGCGTGCTGAAGCCGGGACAGCGCCTGAACGAAGTCCACCTGGCCGACCGCCTGGGCGTGAGCCGCGGGCCCCTGCGCGAAGCCGCGCGCGAACTCGAGGGGCAGGGGCTGGTCGTCAGCCGCCCTCGCCTGGGATTCTATGTCGCCGATTTCAGTGCGACCGAGATCATCGACCTCTACGAGATCAAGATCTTCATCGATCAGGCGTTGATCCGGGACGTGATCCGCTATTGGCCCGAAGAGACGCGCCGATCGACGCTTGCCGAAATCGACGTGATCGACCGCTCGGCCAAGCTGCCCTTCTCGCGCTCGCTTTTCGAGTTCCGCCGGCAGGTCGTCGGACGGATCCACAATCGCTATCTCGCCGAACATGCGCTGTCGCTGTATCGCAAGTTCCATATCGTGACCGCCCTGATCGATGTTCCGGACGAGGCCGGGCGCATCGACCGCATCATTGCCACGCTGCGCGGCTTCTGGTCGGCGCTGGTGGCAGAGGATGCCGATCGTGCCCGGCAGATCGCGGAAGAGGACACGGCGCACTGGACCCGTGACCTTCCCCCTCGCTTCGTTGCGCGCCGGGCGTGAGTGTGGAGCGCGGCCGGCCATCGCACGATCGAGAATACGCCCGTCAGGCGCTGTCGTTACGACAGCCATGAAGCTGCACGCCCCTCTCGCCGGCTTCATGGCAGCCTGCGGCCAGGCGCGCAGGCTCAAGGCCCTGCGCGGCCCCAGGCCGGCCCGGTTCATCCGGAGACAGCGGCAGGAGAACCCCGGTCTGTTTCACCAGAAGCCGTGCCACTCGGTCGCGGGACCACACATCCAGATTGTCGGGGAAATCGTCCGGGGCACGCCTTACCCCACCGGCACCCACATCACCTCGTCGATCCGGGGCGCACCGGTCGCCAGCATCACCAGCCGGTCGAACCCCAGCGCGATGCCCGACGCGGGCGGCATATGGGCCAGTGCGGCCAGGAAATCCTCGTCCAGCGGATAGCGTTCGCCGTGGACGCGGTGCTTTTCGTCCATCTCGGCCTGAAAGCGGCGGCGCTGTTCGGGGGCGTCGGTCAGCTCGCCGAAGCCGTT
>CALLYR010000174.1 GCA_937859005.1 uncultured Paracoccus sp.
GCCGCCGAATCCCGCAGCCTTGCGACCGCATCGGCATCCAGCATCCGCACCACCTTGCCGGGGGCGCCCATGACCAGCGCGCCGGGCGGGATCTCCTTGCCTTCGGCGATCAGCGCGCCGGCGCCGATCAGTGCGCCGGGGCCGATGACGGCGCGGTTCAGGACGGTGGCGCCCATCCCGATCAGCGCGCCGTCGCCGATGATGCAGCCGTGCAGGATCGCGCGATGGCCCACGGTGACGTCGCGGCCCACGATCAGGGGACAGCCGGGGTCGGTGTGCAGCACGCACAGATCCTGGATGTTCGACCCTTGCCCGATACGGATTTCCTCGTTGTCGCCGCGCAGGACGGCGCCCCACCAGACGCTGGCCTCGTCCTCGACCGCCACGCGGCCCATGATTTGCGCATCCGGCGCAATCCAGGCGTCGGGGGCGATGCGGGGCGCGATTCCGTCCAGTTCCCAGATCATGCCGCTTCCTCCATCAGTTCGCGCACGAACGGCCCCAATGTGGGCCGGCGTTCCCGGCGCAATCGTTCGGCGGTCAGGATCGCCTTCAGATTCGCCTCGGTCGCTTCCAGATCGTCGTTGATCAGGACGTAATCGTATTCGGCCCAGTGGCTGATCTCGTCCCGGCTTTGCCGCATCCGCCGGGCGATGACCTCGGCCGAATCCTGCCCGCGAGTGCGCAGCCGCCGTTCCAGTTCGGTCAGCGACGGCGGCAGGATGAAGACCGACACCACATGCGGACCAAGAGCCGAGGCGCGGATCTGCTGGCCGCCCTGCCAGTCCACGTCGAACAGCGTGTCGCGTCCGTCGGCCGTGGCCTGTTCGACCGGGCGCCGGGGGGTTCCGTAAAGATTGCCGAACACCTCGGCATGTTCCAGCATCTGACCCTCGGCAACCATGCTGCGAAAGGTATCGCGGTCGATGAAATAGTAATGCTGCCCGTCGATTTCGCCGGGTCGCGGGGGGCGGGTGGTGGCGGACACGGAAAACCGCAGCGTCGGGTCCCATTCCATCAGCCGGCGCGCCAGCGTCGTCTTGCCCGCCCCCGAGGGCGACGAGATGATGATCAACAATCCGCTGCGCTGCATGACGCCCCTCTGTCGTCCCGGAGGCCCCACGGCCACCCGCGCCTGACATGGCGCAGGGGCGGCGGGATGGTCAAGCGGGCCGCGCCACTTCCGGACAACTTAACCAATCGTGAACTTCCCCGTGCCATCAACAGGCAGTCCGCGCTATGCTGTGCGCAGGCCCGGCGGATCGGCGCAGGGCACGCGGCGGCCTGAGGACGATGGACGAACGGAACGGAACGGGACAGGACAAGGAGGAACAGGACGCGGATCGTGTCGTGCAACTGGCCGATTTCGATCCCGTGCAGCCCGCCCGCATCATCGCCGAGATGCGCGATTACTGGCAATCCCTTCGTCAGGGCCGCGCCATCCC
>CALLYR010000175.1 GCA_937859005.1 uncultured Paracoccus sp.
CCCGGCATCGGGGTCCTGTTCGGTCTGGCGCTGCGGCAGAGCGGGCGGTGCCGCGCCGCCGGCTTGGGCACAAGCCGCGGCCGGGGAGGGTGACGATCACGCCCGCCGGGCCGAGGCAAGGAAAGGGGCGCCCCAAGGCATTCGAAGACCGCATCAGGGCCGGAGACCCCGGCCGTCAGGCCGCCGAGATCCATGCCCGTGCCGCCCTGATGAACCGCTTCGCCGCTCCGGGCTGGGCCGAGATCGTCCGCGCCGCTTGAACTCAAGGGGAAAGAGGCTGCTCCGCCTCAGTCCGAGTTGCGCGGCAACGCCCTCGGGCGAGCATTTCCATGCTTGTCCGCCGCGGTCAGAAAGGCGTTGACCTCGTCGGCGGCCCGGTCGCGGAGATCGGGATCGAAGCTCAGCACCGACAAGGCCGCGCGTTCGCGCTGGTCGAAGCCGTGATCGGCGCCGGGCAGGATCGCGACCTCGATCCGCGCGCCCCGTTCGCGCAGGCGAACGGCCATGTCCTCGCAGGCCGGGGTGCTGACGATCCGGTCCTCGGCGGCCAGAACCATCAGGATCGGCGGGGCGGCGGTCCAGTCGCCGTCATCGGCGCCGTTCAGCAGCCCGCAATAGGGATAAAGCAGGATGACCGCGTCCAATCCCTGCAGCAGCCGCGCCGGACTTGCCGGCCAGTGCCGAAGGGCAGGGGGAGTCTCTCCGGTGAGCGCAAGGCGCAGGAACTCCATTGCGGCCCATCCGCCATGCGAGGCCCCCAGCACGATCGTGCCGCCTGAAGGTGCCGCCGGATCGGCCAGCGCAACGGCCAGGTCGCCCGCCCGCTCTGCGCCGGGCAAGGCCTGTCCCATGCAGACCAGCCGCCACGCCTCGAACCGGTCCAGGTCGCGGGGACGATGGCTGTCGAGGATCAGGGCGCGATATCCGCGGCCTGCAAGCTGATCGGCCCAGAAGCCCATGTTGTCGTGAACCCCGTCGCAGCCTGACAGCAGCACCGCGTTCCCCGTCCCGGCGATGCCCTCTTCGGGCTTCGTGACGCGCCAGAACGGCTCCAGTTGCGCATGGCGCGTGGCGGGGGTGTCGGCCGCACCTGCCAGCCCCGCCCACTGGCGCCAGGTATTCGCGCCCGTCAGCACCAGCATCAGGACGAGAAGGGCCGCCGTGGCGAGGCCCGCGCGTTTCAACCGTTGTCGCATCCCTGCTGGAATCCCCTGTCGCAACGGGCGGCCAGACGGGCGCCATCGGCCGGCGTCCAGCCGTCGGGATCGGTCAGGGCCGCCCAGGGCCCGATATAGTCGTGCGCGTAATAGCTGTGGCCGTGGCCCTCGGGGGCACTGGTGGCCAGGATCATGTCCACGACCAGCTGGAACTGCGTCACCACGGGGGTAAAGCTGAGATCGGGCGACACGTCCGGGGCAGGGGGCTCGCGCATCCACGCCGGCTTGCGCCAGAGCGAGGCGGGCTCGTAGAAGACGATCGGATCGCTGGAATACTGCAGGAACACCAGCCGCATGTCGCCCCAGCCCGAGGGGCCGCCCGCGTCCCGCGTATGACTGGCAAAGCGGATCAGCCGCCCGTCGCCGACCACTGGCGCGACATAGGGGCTGCCCGGCCTCCGCTCGGCCATGGCCTCGTTCCAGCGCGCCGAGGGGAATGGCGGACCGGCCCACAGCGCCCCGTCGATCGGGTTGTCAAGAAGCACGAACAGGTCCGTGCCATACATCGACGCCCAGGCTCCGAGGCTCAGCCCGTGAATGTAAAGCCGCGGCCGCCTTTCGCGCGGAAGCCCGCGCCAGTGACCGTGGATCGTGCCGATCAGCGCCCGCGCCTGCTCCAGCCCCGCCTGCGTTTCCAGGAGCAGGGCCATGGGCGATTGCAGATAGGAATACTGGACCGCGACCGTGGCGATGTCGCCCCCGTGCATGTATTCGACGACATCGAAGCTGCCCGGATCGAGCCAGCCCGTTCCCGTGGGCATGGCGACGATCAGCACCTTGCGCTCGAAGGCGCCCAGGCGCTGCAGTTCGGCAAGGGCGCGGTCGGCGCGCTCCTGCGCGGTGTCGGCCTCGGCCAGGCCGACATAGACCCGGATCGGATCCTGTGCCGGCTGCCCGGCGAAAGCGGCGATCGCGCGCGCATCCGGCCCTTCGGTAACGAAGTTCCGCCCCGGCTGGCCCATCGCCCCCCAGTCGATCACCGATGCCGCGCTGCCGGGCATCCGCGGGTCGGCCGGCGGCGGGGGCGCGGTGTCGAACAACTCCTGCGCGGTCGTATAGGACCGGTCCATCGACTGGATCACGCGGTCCAGGACCCCGTCCCGCGTGACGATCACCAGTGCCAGCGTCAGCAGGAGCAGGCCCGAGACATTCGCCGTGCGACGCGGCATGTGGCGATAAAGCCGCGCCCGCAGGCGGTCGAACGCCCATTGCACCAGCCTGCCCAGCAACATCAGCACCGCAAAGACAAGCAGTGCCGTCACCGCCATGTTCGGCACATCGACGCTGTCGATCAGATCCATTCCCATCCGGCTGCGGATGCCGTTTTGCCAGTCCCGGGCATGGGCGAGGCAGAAGAGGAGAAGCCCGAGGATCGGAATGCCCGCCAGCAGATGCGCGACGCTCGCGGCCCGCCCGCGAAGGACCGGCAGGTCCACCGCGTGCCACAGCGTCACCAGAAACCGGCCGATCATGTAACCAAGCGCCGCAACCAGCCCGCCCAGCACCCCCTGGACCGGCCAGTCGCGCGGGATCAGCGAGGGCGTGAGCGAGGCCGCGAACAGGGCCAGCCCCATATAGAGCGGGTAGAGGGAGACTTCGAAAAACCGTCGCCGATCCATGCAGCTTGCCTGTCGTTCAGTTGCCGGCAGATTTGCCTGCTTTCGGCGTGAATGACAGGACAAGATCGAGGTCCATGCAGGTGGCCCGGCCCGCATGCCGCAGACGCCAGCCATCGCAGGGCAGCCGCGTTATTGAGGCCGCCCCTATGTATCCATGTTCTCACCCATGGGGCAGCGCCGTCGCGCTTGCCAGACAGCGGTGACGCCGGCATGTGCGGGGACTGGTGCAGATCGCCGGGCCGGGCAGGGGACCGAAGGCGCTGGCGGCCGCCATGTCGCTGACAGCCGCGGGCCGCGGTTCCCTGACCGGGCGGTCGTGCAGGCTGCGATTGGCGCGCCCGGCGCGGCCCCGGGCCTGCGAGGAATTGGCGCAGAGAATCTCGATGCTGAACTCGTTCAGCGCCCGGCCGATACTCTGGTCATGCCAAGGCCGTTGCGCGCCTCGGCCCGGTTCCCCCGGAAGCCGCTGTGCCTGTCCGAATGGAAGGCCGCGGGACGGCCGTGTTCCCGAACATGACCCTCCAGCGCATTGAAATGGCCGCAGGTGGTCTGCGAAGGCGCGAAGCGCCTCTGCATGAGCCGGCCGGTCGCGTCGCCGATAAGAACCGGCAGCGTGCAGACCGAAGCACGATCCTTGAACCAGCGGTGCCCTGCACCATCGATCTGGATCAGCCCGCCGTAGCATTCTCGTCGCAGGCGCGGCGGGTGAACGCGCCGACGTTGTACGCGGCTCTGCCACCGCGGGCCTCCATCGTCCACTGGCGCAGCATTTCGCCGGAAATCCGGACCCCTTGCGCTTGGCCAGCATCCCGGCCGCAAGCATGGGGCCGCAAGCGGCATGACTCTCGCGGATCGCAAAGAGGATGAAGCGCGCTTCAGACCGCCGATCCGATTGTTTGACGGTCGGCCGCGCAGACCGTGCCGGACGGCACCGGCGCCGTGCGCGCGGACGCCGCGCAGCAGCCGCTGATGCAGGCGCAGGTCAAGCAGGTTGGCTGCCGTTCTCGGTCTCATGCTGCCGTCCAGAACCTGCGGCAGCACCTCGATACGCTGAAGCTCATGCTCGCTCATCAGCACCAGTCCCATCCCGCAGCCCTTGCCTGAACCATGAAAAATCAGGGTGAGGGCGACAGCTCTGCTTTGCCAGACAGCGACAGTTCTACTCTGCGCCTACATGCATGTTGTGGTATAATTCATTTTATGTAATGAAATCAATAAGATACGATCAGATCCTGGTTTGATTCCAAGCTTCCATCCTTGCTGGCATCGCGCCCTTGGAGCAGGAATAAGGTTGGGTCGTCCTGCGATGTCCCTCCCTCAACAGGAAAAGCAATCGCCACCCTGTCTGGAAGCCGGCTCCCGCAACGACCCGTTCCGGGAGCCGGCCCGTGATGTCCTGCGCGGCCTTTTGCAGATCCAGATCGCCAGGTCCGGCCATGAGCCGGCTCATGATGGTCCGAGCCAGACCTGGGTTCGGCGCCCGTGCCATCTCCAATGCGGCCCTACTGGCCGTGGAGAGCCGTGGAGGGAGTCCACGGCGACCTCTTCCCCCAGGGCAATCGATGCGGCAGCGATATCGAACATGTTTCGCGACTGCAGGGCCGCGCCGCGAAACACGAGTGCCGGAACGTGATGCCGGGCGGTCAATTCGACCCCTGCAGGACACTCCGGCGAGGCGCGCGGCCCCTGCCCCTCTGCTTGCGGTTTTTGCCGGGACATCGGCGAGGCGCTCGTCATGACTGAGGACGACCAGGACCCCCGGACACATCCCGCCTCGAACATGCAGAAGGGTTCCGAGGACCTGCCCATGCGCCGCCTGCCCACATGAGGGTGACCCGACCTCGGGTGATCCCGGGTCGTGTTCCGTATATGGGGCGGCTCGAAACCGGGCAGTCGACGCCCGGTTTCCCGAGAGTTTCGACACGCGCCGGCGCTTTGCGGCACAGCGATCCGGCCTGTTCGACATGCCGGCAAAGTTCGGCCGGCGTCATGCGATGCAGCATCCTGGCCGACGGCCAGCCGGCCTGGGGCGGCGGCATCGTCTGCGGCGCCTTCGTCATCGATGCCCAACGACCGTGACATCATCGCCTGCCGCGCCGTGGTGAATGCCGGGACCAGTGGTTCCCACATCCGCGAAGCTGTCGAGCGCCGCTTCGGCGCCTGTCCCGCGCCCGCGGCCATCGAGATGCTGCCCGGCAACGGCTCGCCCTGCATCGCCAGGGGGACCGGGATCTTCGCCCGCCAGATCGGGCCGAAACCCTGCTTCACTCCGGTGCGACGCCCGCAGAGGTGCGCAGCACGCATCCTGCAGGCTTCGTGAAGACGCTGAAGCGCGACCGCGTCCCGGTGATGCCGCTGCCGGATGCCCCGACCGTCCGCGGATTGACCGGAGGCCGGGCCGAGGGCTGCAACGACAACCATCCGCACTCGGGGCTGAAGATGCGCTCGCCCCGCCTCCAGCCGCTGCTCGGACCGCAACCGCCCGGATGTCCGGTGAAACAGGGGCAAGGCCGCCATGGCCTGAGCGCATCGGCGTGACAGCGGATGTGGCCGGCGGCAAGGTCGGTGCGGGCCAGGGCCCGCCGGATCACGGACAGGAAGCCGATCGGGAACGCGGTCGCGTGCGTGGCTACCGCGCCGGGGTGCTGCCGCGAGCGTGCCGGTCAGGCCGATCACGCAATGCGTTGAACGATCCCCTTGCGATGCCGCGTTGCTTGCACGCGTGCGGTCAAGCGGGCAACATCCGCCGGGTCATGTCCGTGGCCTATCTCGATCACTTCGGTCTTCGCCAGGCGCCGTTCGGCATCACGCCGGATCCGGCCCTGTTCCACAATTCGCGGGGCCACCGGCGCGCGCTCGACCGGATCGAGGAAGGGATCGCTGCCCGCGCGCCCATCCTTTCGCTGACAGGCGCCGCCGGGATGGGCAAGACGACCCTGCTGAGGCTTTTGCTGGACAGGCACGGCAGCGACTGGACCATCGGGCCTGTCTCGGCGCTGCGTTCCCGGCCCGACACCATTCTCGTGCATGCGCGCCATGCCTTCGGCCAGCCCGATCAGGGCGGCATCCTT
>CALLYR010000176.1 GCA_937859005.1 uncultured Paracoccus sp.
ATGCCACCGCAACCGCAGATTGGAAAGCATCCCCGGTTTGCATCGGAAAACCCCCGGCGATAGGCTCGCACCCAGAACACAAAAAAAAGAAAGATCCCCCATGGGCAAGGTCTTCTTCGACATGCCGGGTGTCTGCGGCTGGTCATGACTTCCGGCTGCCAGCAGGAAGATTTGGCCTTTGCCCGGCATAAGGCACAGCCGCCACTTCAAGGGCAAGCCGAGCACGGCCAGCGGAAAGATCGCCCTGCGGAACTGCGTGACAGCGTTGGGCCTCGCGAGGGGACCGCTTCCTCATGGCCGTCCCCGAATCTCTGGAACCTGCGGTCAGCGACAGCGCCATAGCGGGGCAAGGATCTCGACCAGCCTCCCATGGACCCCGAACCAGCCCGATATGGACTCGGAGCGCGCCGTCGGTCAGCCGCAACGGGCTGTCGACGATCCCGGCTTCATCCGCAGGCCGTCGGCGGCCCCCTTGCCGCCCGGCGGATCATCCAAGCCACAGATGCGCACCACCGCGCTGACCGGAACGCGTGCGGGGCCGGCGGACGCCAAGCCGTCTGGCGTTGTTCTGCAACCTCGGAGGAATAACGGGACCGGACAGATCCGGTCCCGTCCGGGCGTCAGACGCTGCCGATCCGGCCGCCGCCCCGGCGGGTGATCGCGACGACGGCCGGACGGACCGGCATCGCCTCGTCGAAGTCGGGCCAGCGGGTCGAAAGATCCTCGTAATAGGACGGGCGGCCATGGCCTTCCCAATCCTCGCCGCCATCGCCCGGATGCTGGACCGCGACGAAGAAGGTCGTCATATCCTCGGTCGGGCAGGGGCCGCAAAGCTCGGCCCCGACGGGAACGCGATAGAACAGCCGAGAGGTGCCGCGGGCATCGCCTTCGGTATCGAGGGCCCAGAGACCGTCCGCACGCCCGGTATCCGATGGCGAGTTGCCATCCGTCGAGACCCACAGCCGGCCCTCGGCATCGACCGCGGCATTGTCGGGCATGCCGAACCAGCCATTCGCGGTCGTCTCGGTCGAGAAGGTGGCGCCGACCTCGGCGATCGCGGGATCGCCGCACTTCACCAGGATTTCCCAGCGGCCGGTGATGGATGTGAAGTCCTGGCCATCCTCGATGATCTCGATGATATGGCCGAATGCGTTCGCAACGCGCGGGTTGGCGGCGTTCGCCTCGGTCCGGCGCGTGTTGTTGGTCAGCATCACATAGGCGCGGCCACGGGCCGGGTCGGGCTGGATGTCCTCGGGGCGGTCCATCGGGGTCGCTTCCAGCAGGTCGGCCGCGCGACGGGTTTCGATCAGCACGTCGGCCTGGCTCTCGAAGCCGTTCCCGGCGGTCAGCGGGCCTTCGCCATGGACCAGCGGCAGCCATTCCATCGTGCCGTCCTCGTCGAAGCGCGCGACATACAGCGTTCCGTCGTCCAGCAGGTCCATGTTGGCGGCGCGATCGTCGGAGTTGTACTTGCCCGCGGTCACGAACTTGTAGACGTAATCGAAACGCTCGTCGTCACCGAGATAGAAGACCACGCGCCCGTCCCTGGCCACGACGCTTTCCGCACCCTCGTGCTTGAAGCGGCCCAGAGCGGTGCGCTTCTTCGGTACCGAGTTCGGGTCCATGACATCGACCTCGACGATCCAGCCGAAGCGGTTGGGCTCGTTCGGCTGCTTCGAGACGTCGAAGCGGTCGTGGAACCTGCCCCAGGCATAGGTGGCTTCGGGGATGCCCATGCGCTCGTAATTCGCGGCCTCCCGGTGTCCGGCCGGCAGTTCGCCCATGAAATAGCCGTGGATGTTTTCCTCGGCCATGACATAGGTGCCCCAAGGCGTGATGCCTCCGGCGCAGTTGTTGATCGTGCCGAGGACCCTGCTGCCGGTCGGGTCGTCCGGCGTCTGCAGGCGCACATGACCGGCGGCGGGGCCGGTGATCGCCATCCCGGTGCTGGCGGTGATGCGGCGGTTCATCGGGCCGTCCAGCACGACTTCCCATTTGCCGGCATCGTTCCTGCGGATCTCGACCACGGTGCCGCCATGGGCAGCCATCTCGGTATCGACGCGGGCCCGGTCGGGCTCGGATACCGTGATCTCGCCATCGGTCACCGTGACGATGCCGGGGAACATCAGGTGTTCGTCGGTATATTCGTGATTGACGCACAGCAGGCCGTGGCCGGCGGCGCCGTCCAGCGGGACGAAACCCACGAAGTCGTTGTTGTAGCCGAACTGGCGGACCTGCGCCTCGGCGGTCTGGGCGGCCGGATCGAATTCGGGCGCGTCGGGGAACAGCTTGTCGCCCCAGCGCAGCAGGATATCGGCATCATGGCCTTCGGCGACGTGGTGGTCCGCGTCCACACCGGCCCGGACCTCGGGGAACGAGAAGGCCGATGCGCCCTGCGCCCTGACCTCCGACGCAGCCAGCATGGCCATCGGGCTGATCGTGGCGGTGATCGCCGCCGTGGCCATCGAGCCTTTCAGGAAGTCCCGACGCGAGAAGCGCGCGGCGATGATCGCGCCCATGGTGCGGTTCGCAGTCGGGTTGGTGCCGGGGCCGTCGGCTTCTTCAAGCCGCGTGGTGCGGAAGGGGGTCCCCGTCTGGTCCTTCATCACTGTCTCCTGCGCAGGCGCCCTTCGGCGCGTCCCGTGGCATCATGCGGTGTGTCCACATGCGCACGGACTAAGGGACAATCTTGAAGATGGCGTGACAGTTGAGGGCGAAACGGATGGTCAGGACAGACAATGTGACACAATGACATCGAAATGATGGCCCGTGGCGAAGTCCCCGGCCCGGTCTGCGACTGCAGGGGCCTGCCGGGGGATCGATGGGGGTCGATGGAAAGGTCGAAGGCGGCCGTCCCTGTATTTCCCGCGGCGGCATTGCCGGGCATGGCGACGCACGGCAATGCCGCCCCGCTTGTCAAGGCGCGTGGCAGGCAGGTGCCGGATGTGACGATTGCCCCGCACTTTCACAATGCCGCAGGGGCCAAGCTGGCCTGCACCTGTGCCGGATTGCTGCCCGGCATCCGCGATTCCAAGGCGATCGGCGGCGGGAGCGGCAGATGCCCCCCTCGTCCTGCGGGCGACCGGAGACATCGTGACCGGGGATTTCGTGCATATGCGCCATGGAAGCCGGGTCCGGCACGGGCATGGACCCGGGAAAGCTGACCGAGGCTGCACGCCGCGTGATCGATTCCCGGGCGCGGGTTGTCGGATCAGTTGATGAAGACAGGTTCGTGGTCCACACTGATCCACATGGACTCCGTCAGGACGGCGCAGGGATGGCGCGGGGCCGAGTCCCCGCCTGCCGGAACCGGGCCGGACAGTGATTTTCCAGGGCAGGGGGTGCCGATGGAGACGCCAGACCAGAGTGAGTTTCCGCCGCTGAGCCTTGCCGTGCCCGAACCCGAGGTGCGGCCCGGCGACCGGCCGGACTTTTCGCAGGTCCGGATCCCGCACGCCGGCAGCGTGCGCCGTCCGCCGGTCGATGCCGACCCGGAGGAGATCCGCGACCTGGCCTTTACCATCATCCGCGTGCTCAATCGCGACGGTCAGGCCGCGGGGCCCTGGGCCGAGGCGCTGAAGATCGTCCCCGAGGAACTGAAGGAAGGTCTGCGCCACATGATGACGCTGCGCGCCTATGACGCGCGGATGCTGATCGCCCAGCGGCAGCAGAAGACCTCGTTCTACATGCAGCACCTGGGCGAGGAGGCGATCTCCTGCGCGTTCCGCCGCGCGCTGGCGCCGGGGGACATGAACTTCCCGACCTATCGCCAGGCCGGGCTGCTGATCGCCGGGGGCTACTCCCTCAAGACCATGATGTGTCAGGTCTATTCCAACGACGCCGATCCGATGCGCGGGCGGCAGTTGCCGGTGATGTATTCCTCGAAGGAGCACGGCTTCTTCTCGATCTCGGGCAATCTGGCGACGCAGTATATCCAGGCGGTGGGCTGGGCGATGGCCTCGGCCATTTCGCGGGACCACAGGATCGCCGCGGCGTGGATCGGCGACGGCTCGACGGCCGAGAGCGACTTCCACGCGGCGCTGGTCTTCGCCTCGACCTACAAGGCGCCGGTGGTGCTGAACATCGTCAACAACCAGTGGGCGATCTCAACCTTCCAGGGCATCGCGCGGGGCGGGTCCGGGACCTTCGCCGCGCGCGGGCACGGCTTCGGCATCCCGGCGCTGCGCGTGGACGGCAACGACTACCTCGCGGTGCTGGCGGCGGCGCAGTGGGCGGCCGAGCGCGCGCGGCGCAACCTGGGTCCGACGGTGGTCGAATACGTGACCTATCGCGCGGGCGGGCATTCGACCTCGGACGATCCGTCCGCCTATCGCCCGGCCGAGGAAAGCGCCGCATGGCCGCTCGGCGATCCGATCCTGCGGCTGAAGAACCACCTGATCGCCATCGGCGAGTGGAGCGAGGAGCGCCACGCGCAGGCCGAGGCCGGAATTCACGCCGAGGTCGTCGCCGCCCAGAAAGAGGCCGAGGCGATCGGCACGCTGCATCAGGGCCAGCGCCCCAGTCCGGCCGACATGTTCGAGGATGTCTATGCCGAGATGCCGCCGCATCTTCTGAAACAGCGTCACGAGGCGGGGTTCTGACATGGCGCGCATGACCATGATCGAGGCGATCCGCGACGCGCTGGACGCGGCGATGGGCGCCGATCCGAAGGTCGTCGTCTTCGGCGAGGATGTCGGCTATTTCGGCGGCGTCTTCCGCGTCACGGCGGGGCTGCAGGCCAAATACGGCAAGACCCGCTGCTTCGACACGCCGATCAACGAATCCGGCATCGTCGGCGCGGGGATCGGCATGGCGGCCTATGGGCTGCGCCCGGTGGTCGAGATCCAGTTCGCCGACTACATGTATCCGGCCTATGACCAGATCGTGTCCGAGGCGGCGCGGCTGCGCTATCGCTCGGCCGGCGAGTTCACCTGCCCGATGGTGGTGCGGATGCCGACGGGCGGCGGCATCTTCGGCGGCCAGACCCACAGCCAGAGTCCCGAGGCGCTGTTCACCCATGTGACCGGATTGAAGACGGTCGTGCCCTCGAACCCGCATGACGCCAAGGGCCTGCTGCTGGCGGCGATCGAGGATCCCGACCCGGTGATCTTCATGGAGCCGAAGCGCCTTTATAACGGCCCCTTCGACGGCCATTACGACCGCCCGGTGACCGCCTGGAAGACGCATGAGCTGGGCGAGGTGCCAGAGGGGCATTACACCGTGCCGCTGGGCAAGGCGGTGATCCGCCGTCCGGGGCAGGCGGCGACCGTGCTGACCTATGGCACGATGGTCCATGTCGCATTGGCGGCTGTGCAGGAATCGGGCATCGATGCCGAGGTGATCGACCTGCGCACCCTGTTGCCGCTGGATCTTGAAACCCTCGTCGCCTCGGTCAGGCGGACAGGGCGCTGCCTGGTGCTGCACGTGGCGACGCTGACCTAGGGCTTCGGGGCCGAGCTTGCGGCGCTGGTGCAGGCGGAATGCTTCTGGCAGCTGGAGGCGCCGATCCGGCGGGTGGCGGGCTGGGACACGCCCTATCCGCATGCGCATGAATGGAGCTATTTTCCCGGTCCCGCACGGGTGGCCGAGGCGCTGCGTCAACTGGTCGAGGTGGCCTGAGATGGGTATCCACGCAATCCGCATGCCCGACATCGGCGAAGGCATCGCCGAGGCCGAGATCGCCGAATGGCTGGTCAAGCCCGGCGATGTCCTGCGCGAGGACGACCCGATGATCGCGGTGATGACCGACAAGGCCACCGTGGAAATCCCCAGCCCCGTCACCGGCACGGTCATCTGGCAGGCCGGCCGGCCCGGCGACGTGATCGCCGTGGGCGCCGAGCTGATCCGGCTGGAGGTGGACGGCCCCGGCAACGTCGCAGACAACGCGCCCGCTGCGGCCCCG
>CALLYR010000177.1 GCA_937859005.1 uncultured Paracoccus sp.
CCCGACGACATCGCCGCCAATACCGACGCGCGCGTGGTCCGGGTCGAGGTGGAGCTGGACCCCGGAAGCAGCGCGGTCGCAGCCCGCTATACCAATCTGGAAGTCGTGGCCCGGATCAGGACCGAAGCGTCCGGGCCGGGGGCAGGAGGACCCGGCCCGACGCCGGCAACCGCGCCGGACGGGGCGCCGGCAGAGGGATGACCGGGCTGCTTGCCCGTCTGTTGGGGCGGCTGCCGATCGGCTGGCTGCAACTGACCCACAACCGCGGCCGGCTGGTCGCGGCGCTGGCGGGGGTGGCCTTCGCGGATGTGCTGGTCTTCGTCCAGCTGGCGATCATGGGATCGATGTCGATCGCGACCGGGCGGCCGTATGACTTCTTTCAGGCAGGCATCATGATTTCGGCGGCGGATGCGGATTCGCTGACCGACGGCAGCAACGTCGCCCGCCAGTGGCTTTTCCAGGCATTGGTTCACCCCGAGGTGACGGCCGGGATGCCGCTGTTCGTGGGCAGCGTCACTGTCCAGCGCGGGGGCAGCACCATGACGCTGACGGCCTTTGGCGTCGATCCGGCGCAGCCCGCCTTTCTTGACCCCGCGTTGCGGCCCGCGGCCGAACTGCTGACGCTGCCCGACTCCGGCATCATCGACCGCCTCACCCGCGGGCTGATGCCGGACGAGGCCGCGGCGATCGGCCCCGCCACGCCGTCCGCCTTCGAGATCCGCGGCCGCACCCTGACCATGTATGACGGTTTTGACGGCGGCGGGGGGTTCGGCGTTGACGGATACCTGATCGTCTCGGACCAGACCTTCCTCAAGATCGTGCAGAACCGGCAAAGCACTGCGCCCGATCATGTGCTGCTGGCGCTGAAGCCGGGGGCCGACGCCGTGCGCGTCTCGGCCGAACTGCGGCAGCTCGTCTCGGACAAGTCGCTGCGCATCCGCCCCTATGCCCAGGCGCGCGCCGACGACATCGCCTATCAGCAGACCCGGCGGCCGACCGGCATCATCTTCGGCTTCGGCGTGGTCATCGGCATCCTGGTCGGGCTGGTCATCGTCTATCAGGTGCTTTCGACGGATGTGGCCGATCATATCCGCGAATACGCCACCTTCAAGGCGATGGGCTATCGCCAGCGTTTCCTGTTGGGGATCGTGCTGGAAGAGGCGTTGATCCTTGCCGCGCTGGGGGCGGTGCCGGGGTATCTGGTCGCCCGCGCATTGGTCGGCGGGATGCGGCAGATGACGAACCTGCCGCTGGAACTCGGCGCCCGGACCGCCGTGGCGGTTCTCGTGGGCACGATCGTCGCCTGCGCCCTGTCGGGGGCGCTGGCCACGCGGCGTCTGGCGGCGGCCGACCCGGCCGAACTGTTCTGATGCCTGACGCCGGCCCCGCCATCGCCGTCGCCGGGCTGAACCACTGGTTCGGCCGCGGCGAGGCGAAGAAGCAGGCGATCTTCGATGTCGATCTGAAGGTCGCGCGGGGCAGCCTGACGGTGCTGATGGGGCCGTCCGGATCGGGCAAGACCACGCTGCTGACGCTGATGGGCTGCCTGCGCAAGGTGCAGGACGGCTCGGTCCGCCTGCTGGGGCAGGAACTGGCGCACGCCCCCGAGCCTCGCCTGGTCGCCCTGCGCCGCCGGCTGGGGTTCATCTTTCAGGCCCACAACCTGCACGAAAGCCTGACTGCCCGGCAGAATGTCCAGATGGGGCTGCAGGTCAGGCCGGGCCGCGACCGGGCCGGCGACAGCACGGCCGCAGCCCATATGCTGGGGCTGCTGGGCCTGTCGGACCGGCTGGATTATCTGCCCGCGAACCTCTCGGGCGGGCAGAAGCAGCGCGTGGCCATCGCGCGCGCCCTGGTCGGCAATCCCGATGTGGTGTTCGCGGACGAGCCGACCGCCGCGCTCGACCGCGACAGCGGCCTGAACGTGGTGCAACTGCTCAAGCGTCTCGGAAAGGCCCGCGGCACGACGACGGTCATGGTCACGCACGACAACCGCATCCTCGAACTTGCCGACCGGATCGTGACTCTGGAAGACGGGCGAATCGTCGGCGACAGCGGTGCAGGATAGCCGGGGATGCCGTCCCTCCGGGCCATTCGGCATATCCGTGACAAGGTCCGTGCCGGTGCCGCGCATGGCGCGGGGGATGCGGACCCTGAATGGCGGGGCAGCGGCAATGATGTCCAGCCACGCGAAAACCGCTGTCGCCGGTCCGTGCCCGCCTGCCGCGCTGCTGCGGTCGGTTCTTGTCCAGCCGTGCTGCGGCCCGGACGCGGAAGCGCATCCTTTCATGATCGGCAGAAGGGCTGGGCCTTCGGACGGCACGCCTTCAAGGCAGCAGAAGCGGCTCGTTCAATGTGCAGGGGGCACCGGCAGGATGGTGTTCGATAACAGGCGGCCGGTTTCCAACCTCTCTCGCCGCGCTGCTCCTCTATCCAGCGGCTCCACCGTCCTTGCGACGATGCGAATGCAGACTTTCGGGCAGCGTGGCTTGCCAGCGGGCGCGGGCTTTGTCACAACCGGCCAAAATGGGGGGCGACAGTCCATGAGCCACATCTCCGCCAGCGAACGGCGCCTGATCGCGGCGCTCGACCGACTGGATCACGCGGTGGACCGCGCGGCTCGGCGCCTTGCCGCCAAGGCCGCCGAGCCTGCACCGCAGGCCCCGCCGCCCGCAGCCGCCCTGCACGAGGAGATCGCGGTGCTGCACGAGCGTCAGGTCGCGACGCTTGAGGTGCTGCAGATGCGTCTGTCCCAGGCGCATGAGCGGCTGGCCGGCGCAGGCACCGAGGCCGCGCGGCTGGCCGCTGCCAACGACCAGTTGGCTGCCGCGAACCGCGCGCTGATCACAGCCGGCGACCACGGGGCGCGCCAGGACGCCGTGCGCGCTGCGCTGGAGGCCGAGATCGAGACCCTGCGCGCCGCACGCGCGGCCGAGATCGCGCAGATGTCCGACATCCTGGACGCGCTGGATGACATGCTGGGCACGCCTGCCGCGCCCGTGCAGGACGCAGGCACGGCCCCCATGCCGGTCCAGGCAGATCCGGCCCCGCAGGCCGGTCCGGAGAACCCGGTGCCCGCCTCTGACCAGGTCGTGGCCGATCCGGGGCAGACTGCGCCCGCCGTGCTGCAGGAACCGGCCAGCGAATCCGATTCCGATCCGATTGCGCCCCATCCCTCCGGGGCCGAGGCCGACGCCCCCATCCCCGATCCCGCCGACGAGGAGCGCCACTGATGCCGACCGTCGATTTCACCATCGGCCACAAGGAATACACCCTGTCCTGTCAGGAGGGCGAAGAGCGGTTGCTGAAACGTGCCGCGGCCATGCTGCACACCGAAGCGCGCGCCATCATCGATCAGGCCGGGCGGATGCCCGAACCGCGGCTGCTGCTGCTGGCGGGCCTGATGCTGGCGGATCGCACCTCGACGCTGGAGGATCGGGTCGCCTCGGCCGAACGCGAACTGGCCCGGCTGAAGTCGAACCCGCCGCGGGTCGAGGTGCCGGTCATCCCTCCGGGGCTGTCCGATGCGCTGGACGAACTGGCCGCACGGGCCGAGGCCCTGGCCGACAAGGCCGAAGAATCGCTGGACTGACAGGCGATCGACTGGCCCGCGTCCAGACGGGCTGCAACGTCGTTTGCGAGGCGTGTTGAGCGTGATGCAGAACGGCCGAAGGTGACCCGCCTGCCACGACGGACCAAGGAACCCCCCGTGCGTCCGAAGTTGAACCGGCGGGCGCAAGGCTTGTTGGGCGGCGGCTGCGCCCGGTTTCTTCTGTTCCTCATGACTTCGGCCGCTGTCAGGACACCGATCCGCCATGCTGGTGTGCCCGCAGTCCTGCTGCGGCTTGCCCTCATTTTCGCGACCGGCACGAGAACAGGGCGCCGCCCACGATCGATCCACCCCGCGCCCGTCCCGCGCAGCCGGCCGACAGCACCCGCTGTGTGGCAGGCGTGGCCATCGGCCATCCTGAACGAATGGTCCTTTCCGACTGCGGCGTGAAAGGCGGTCTGGCAACCTGCCACGCCGCAATCACGCCCTTGATGCTGCCCCATGCTGGCTCTGATGCGCCCGCCCGAAGGTCTGGGCGGGGCGCGCGTGAAAGCGCAGGCGGGCCAGCGCCGGCACTGCTCTGGGCAGATGGGTTGATCCATGAGAACCATCGGCCGGAAGTCGGCCGATGGAAAATGATCGCCTGCCTGGACGGCGGGAATGTCCCGACAGCGAAAGCCCTGTGCCGGGACTGAGAAATCAGACCGTGTCCAGATACAGCTCCACCGTTTCGTCGTCCGAGAGTTCGGCCATGTAATGCAGTTCCTGCCGCTTGGTCATGACATAGTTCTCGATCAGATGGGCCGGGAAGATGCGCCTGATCTCGGGGCAGGCGGCAAAGCAGTCGATCGCCTCGCCCCAGGTTGCGGGCAGTTGGGCCAGTCCCTGATCATAGGCGTTTCCGGTGATCGGGGGCGGGCAGTCCAGGCGGTCCTCGATCCCGTTCAGGGCCGCGCCCAGGATCGCAGCGATGGTCAGATAGGGGTTCACGTCGCCGCCCGGCGTGCGATGCTCGATCCGACGCGCCTTGGGACCCGATGAGGGAATGCGGATGGCCGAGGTGCGGTTCTCATAGGCCCAGCCGATGCCGGTCGGCGCATGGGCATTCGGCACCAGCCGGTCATAACTGTTTTCATGCGGGGCGAACATCAGCGTCGATCCGGGCATCGCCCGCAGGCAGCCCGCGACCGCATGGCGCAGCAGATCCGACCCCTCATCCGTGCCATCGTCAAAGATGTTGTTGCCGTCCCGGTCCAGCACCGAAAAATGCATGTGCATGCCGCTGCCATTGTAAAGGTCATAGGGCTTGGCCATGAACGATCCGGCAAAGCCGAAGCGCCGCGCCAGCCCCTTGACCAGCTGCTTGAACAGCCAGGCATCGTCCGCGGCCTTCAGCGGGTCGGGCTGGTGCATCATGTTGATTTCGAACTGGCCGGGCGCGGCTTCGGAAATGGCGGTGTCGGCGGGAACGTCCATCGCCTCGCAGGCGTCATAAAGCGCGGTGAAGAACTTGTCGAAGGCATCCAGCGCCCGCAGCGACAGGGTTTCGGCGCCCGTGCGGCGCTTGCCCGACCGCGGGCTGGGCGGAACCTGCAACAGGCCGGACTTGCTGTCGTCGATCAGGAAGAATTCCAGTTCGGTCGCCACAACCGGGGTCAGGCCGGCGGCCTGATACCGCTCGGCCACGCGGGCCAGCGCCTGCCGCGGATCGCCGTCATAGGGCCGCCCGTCCGGGTGGAACATCCAGATCGGCAACAGGGCCGACGGCGCATCCAGCCACGGCATCGGCATGAAGCCCCGTTCCGTCGGCATCAGAAGCCCGTCCGGATCGCCCGCCTTGAACACCAGCGGGCTGTCCTCGACGTCCTCGCCCCAGATGTCCATGTTCAGCACCGAATAGGGGAACTTTGTCCCCTCGCTCATCAGCTTTTCGGCGAATTTCGCCGGCATGCGCTTGCCGCGGGCGACGCCGTTCAGATCGGCCGCCGCGACGCGGATCGTCTTGACCTCCGGATGATCCCTCAGCCAGTCCATGATATGTCACCTGATGATGTTCGGGCGGTATTTCGTCCGCTGGACGGCGCCCGGAAGATGCCGGTTCAACCGGCGGTTGATGACCCCGAACAACCCGATCAGGCCCAGGGTCAGAAGGATGAAATAGAGCGCCACGATCGGATAGGCGACGAAAGGGTTGAAGGTCTTGTCGGCGAAATAGCTGGCGTAATACAGGCTGTCGCCCTGTTGCTGGATGGCGGGAAAGCTGGACAGGAACACCAGCGTCGTCGCATGGAACAGGAAGATCGCCTCGTTGGTATAGGCGGGCCATGCCAGCCGCAGCATCGTGGGCCACATGATCCGGCGGAACCGGGCCCAGCCGGTCATGCCATAGGCATCCGCGGCCTCCAGATCGCCCTTGGGCAGGTTGCGCAGCGCGCCGTAAAAGATTTCGGCCGAATAGGCGGCGGTGTTCAGCGTCAGGACCAGCAGCGCCCCCGCCCAGGCGCGGGTCATCCAGCTTGTCTCGACGGTCAGGCCGAACAGGTCGATGTCCGCGCGCGGCAGCTTGACCAGCGCCGCATAGGCCAGGAAGAACTGGATGAACAAGGGACTGCCGCGGAAGACGAAGATGAACCCCTCGGCCGGTTTGCGCAGCCATGGGTTGCGGCTGGCCTTGGCCAGCGCCAGCGCATTGGCCAGGAAGAACCCGAAGAGCAGCGCCAGCACCCCGAAATACAGGTTCCAGACAAGCCCCGATCCGATCAGGGTCGCCTGCTGGCACAGGGTGAAATCCGTGCGCGGCAGCAGCTTTTCGCCAATTCCGATGGACCGCAGCCCGTAATCCGCGATGGTCTGCAGGCATTCGTTCATGCGGCACCCGCCCGACGCATGGTTTCGCCCGCGAAGGTGGCCTGACCGGCCGAGAGCCGCCTGGACAGCCGGTCGATCACCCGCTGCGACACCCAGGTCATCAGCAGATAGAAGACCAGGATCGCCAGGAAATACCATACCCGCCAGTCGCCATGCGGATAGGCATAGGCCGAGGTCTTGGACGCGCCCAGTTCGCGCGCCCAATAGACGATGTCCTCGACCCCCAGCAGGAACAGCAGCGGCGTCGCCTTGATGAGGATCATCCACAGGTTGGACAGGCCGGGCAGGGCATAGGTCCACATCTGCGGGATCAGGATGCGCCGGTCGATCTGGCGCGGGGTCATGCCGTAAGCCTCGGCGGTTTCCAGCTGGGCGCGCGGCACCGCCTGCATCGCACCGTAAAGCACATTGGCGGCAAAGGCTCCGAACACCAGCGCGAAGGCCGTGACCGCCAAGGCGATGCCATAGATTTCATGCATCCATTCGGGGGATGTGGACAGCGGCAGCTTGGCCGCCGGGCAGACCAGGAATTCGTTGCCCTGCCGCACCGGGACCGAGGTGTCGCAGTAAAATCGGCTGCGCAGCCATTCCAGCCCCTGATCCATCGCGATCGGCACGAACAGGAAGAAGATGATGTCCGGCACTCCCCGCACCACCGCGGCATAGGCGCGCCCCAGCCAGCGCAGCGGCGCGATGCGCGACCGCGCCGCCATCGCGCCGCCGAAACCGAACAGCAGCGCCACCGGGGCCGTGATCGCCAGCAGCCCGAGAACCGTCCCGAACGAGGCATAGAACAGCAGATGCTTGCCCGATGTCAGATAGCACATCAACCATGCAAAGCCTTCGAGGGCCTTGGGATCGGCGCATTGCTGGAACATTGCGGCCCTGTCGTTTGCGCCGCCCCGATCAGCGGGGCGGCATGCGGTTACGGGTCAGCCGGTCAGTTGGTCGCGGCGGCGGCATCCCCGGCCACGGGGGCCGTGGCGGTGTCGAAGACTGCGGCCCTGTCCCCGAACCACTTCCTGATCAGCACGTTCAGCGAACCGTCCGCCTTCATGTCGCTGATCGCCTTGTCGAAGCGGTCCTTCAGCGCGGTGTCCGACTGGCGCAGGCCCATGCCGATGCCTTCGCCCAGCGGAACCTCGTCGCCCACCCACATGAAACCGTCGCCGCCCTCTTCCACGATCGGCACAAGGAAATCGCGGTCGGCGAAGACCGCGTCGGCCTCGCCGTTGCGGACGGCGGCGACAGCTTCGTCGGGGGTGACGAACTCGACCAGCGTGGCCCCCGTTTCGGCGACATGGGCGGCCTGGATGGTGCCGGTCTGTGCTGCCACCGTAGCCTGGGTCAGATCGATGCCGTCGTCCAGCGCGGCATAGGCCGAAGGCACGGCGGGCAGATAGGCCTGCGTGAACTGGATCGCCTTCTTGCGCTCCTCGGTGATGCTCATCCCGGCCATGATCGTGTCATAGTTGCCGCTGACCAGGTTGGGGATGATGGAATCGAAGTCGTTCTTGACCCAGGTGCATTCCGCGCCGATGCGCTTGCACAGTTCGTTGCCCAGGTCGATCTCGTAGCCGTCGACCTCGCCCTTGTCGTTGACGAGGTTATAGGGAGGATAGGCGCCCTCGGTTCCCATGCGGATGGTGTCGGCCAGCCCCATTCCGGCAGTCAGCGCCAGCGCGGCGGCGGCCAGCATCAGTTTCTTCATGGCATTCTCCCGTTGGTCGTTTGTCGTTGGTCAGGCCACCATCGTGGCGCTGAGGAACTGGCGCAGCCGGTCGGTCCGGGGTGCGCGGAAGATCTGGTCGGGGGGACCCTCTTCCTCGATCCGGCCCTGATGCAGGAACACGACATGGTCGCTGACATCCGCGGCCAGCCGCATGTCGTGGGTGACAAGGATCATGGTGCGATGCTCGGCCGCCAGATCCTTGATGACCTTGACGACCTCCTGCTGCAATTCGGGGTCGAGCGCGCTGGTCGGCTCATCGAACAGCAGGGCGCGCGGCTCCATGCACAGGGCGCGGGCGATGGCGGCGCGCTGCTGCTGGCCGCCCGACAGTTGCGCGGGCCAGGCGTCGGCCTTGTCGCCGATGCCCACCTTGGCCAGCAGGGCGCGGGCGCGGGGTTCCACCCGGGCAGGCGGCTGGCCCAGCACGGTCACGGGTGCCTCCATCACGTTCTGCAGCACGGTCATGTGAGACCACAGGTTGAACTGCTGGAAGACCATGGACAGATTGGTCCGCAGCCGGCGCACCTGGGCCCGGTCGGCAGGATGGCGCGCGGCGCCCTGGCCGGTCCAGCGCACGGGCTCGCCTTCGAACAGGATCTCGCCGGCCTGACTGTTTTCCAGCAGGTTGCAGCAGCGCAGCAGCGTCGATTTGCCAGACCCCGACGATCCGATCAGCGTCAGCACATGCCCGCGCGGCGCTGTCAGATCGACGCCCTTCAGCACCTCAAGCGGGCCATAGGCCTTGTGGATGCCGCGCATCTCGATGACGGGCGATGTTGCGGCAACAGAGGAAGCAGAGGCGGGCGGCAGGGATGACGCGGTCATGGTCAGGCCATGTGGCGCGATTTGCGGCCCGAATGCAACGACTTCATGCGGCCGCCTTCAGGAAAGAAAAGGTTCCTTCAACCGCCGGACGAAGCCGAATCCAGCAGGGATTCATCAGGAGTTGCCGTGTTCCCCGTGCGCGGAGTCCGGGCGGCGCGAGACGCCTCGACCCGTTGGCGGGCGCGGGCGCTGTCCACATCGTTGACGCCCAGCAGATTGGCGGCCAGGCGGACCGCCGCATCCTCGTCCGCGGTCCGCTTTCCGTCGGCAAGGGCCACGTCCCACATCGCCGCGATCACATGGATGCGGTCGGACAGCGAAATGCGGTCCTTGATCGCGCGGGTAAAGCGGACGGTGTCCGGCGCCTCGGCCTCGATCATTTCGGCGGCCAGACGGCGCTCTGTTGCGGTGTCCAGATCGATGCCCCGGCAGGCCGCCAGCACGTGGTCGATGCGGTCGCGTTCCGCCCGGCCGTAATGGTCGTCCGCCCGAGCCACGCGGACCAGCAGGGCGGCAACCGCTACTTCGGCCTCCTGCGAGGGCAGCGCCCGGGCAGGAGCATCTTCAGCGAAAAGGCGCGACAGCAGGTTGCGGAACATGACTGACAGTATCGGGATTGTGGCGACCTGGCACAAGTGCCCATATGGTAAACAAGTTTCAGTCCATGCCCGGAGTATCGTCCCAGCCTTCCACGATGGCGATGTCCGCGGTGCTGCAGGGCAGCCGCAACGCCAGGGCCGCCTGGTATTCGGGGCTGCGATAGCAGTCGCGCGCCGCCTGCAGGCTGGGAAACTCGATCACGACGGCGCGGGGGCGCAGGCTGCCTTCCACCACTTCCTGAGCGGCGCCCCGGACCAGGAACCGCGCGCCGTATCTGGCAAAGGCGACGGTATTGGCGCGGCGATATTCCTCATAGGCGGCGGCGTCATCCACGGTGACATGGCCGATCCAGTATCCCTTGGTCATCCGTCCTCTCGCGCCCGCCGCGCGACAGGGCGGCCTTTGCCGCGCATATCGGCGATATTCCGGGTCCGTCGTCAAGCGGTACAGGCAGATGTCCGCCGCTCCCGAGGATTCCCGGATGCAGGGCCATGACAGCCCTTGGAACTGCAACATGGCGGATCGGGCGCGTCCGTCGTCCGCACAGGGAAACGCCCCGGACCCAAGGGCCGGGGCGTTCGACATCCTGCACGGTGGCGACCCTTATTCCGCCGTCAGCAGGGGCGGGCGGTCCTTGGTCAGGCGCGGGGTCGAGGGACCCTCGATTTCGAAGACGGGTTTGTCATCCTCGATCCGCACCTTGACGTTGCCGCCTTTCGTGAGTCTGCCGAACAGAAGTTCCTCGGCCAGAGGCTTCTTGATCGTCTCCTGGATCACGCGGGCCAGCGGGCGCGCGCCCATCCGGTCGTCGTAACCCTTTTCGGCCAGCCAGTTCGCGGCCTCGGAGGTCAGTTCGATATGGACCCCGCGGTCCATCAGCTGCGCCTCCAGTTGCAGGATGAACTTTTCCACCACCTGCACGATCACCTCGCGCGAGAGCGGCGCGAACGAGATCACCGCGTCCAGCCGGTTGCGGAACTCGGGCGTGAAGGTGCGCTCGATCGCTTCCTTGTCTTCGCCCTCGCGCCGGTCGCGGCCAAAGCCGATGGCGGCTTTCGCCTGATCGGCCGCGCCCGCGTTCGTGGTCATGATCAGGATCACGTTGCGGAAATCCACCTGCCGGCCGTTGTGGTCGGTCAGCTTGCCGTGGTCCATCACCTGCAGCAGGATGTTGTAGACATCCGGGTGCGCCTTCTCGATCTCGTCCAGCAGCAGCACGCAATGCGGGTGCTGGTCCACCCCGTCGGTCAGAAGCCCGCCCTGATCGAAGCCGACATAGCCGGGGGGTGCGCCGATCAGGCGGGAAACCGCGTGTTTCTCCATGTATTCCGACATGTCGAAGCGCAGCAGCTCCACTCCCAGCGAACTGGCAAGCTGCTTGGCCACCTCGGTCTTGCCGACGCCGGTCGGGCCGGCGAACAGATAGTTGCCGATGGGCTTTTCAGGCTCGCGCAGGCCCGCGCGGGCCAGCTTGATCGAGGACGCCAGCGCCTCGATCGCCGCATCCTGGCCGAAGACCAGCCGCTTGAGCGTCCTTTCCAGATCGCGCAGCACCTCGGCATCGTCCTTGGTGACGTTCTTGGGCGGGATGCGCGCGATCTTGGCGACAACCGCCTCGATGTCCCTGGGTCCGATCACCTTCTTGCGGCGGCTTTCGGCCACGACATGCTGGGCCGCGCCCGCCTCGTCGATCACGTCGATGGCCGAATCCGGCAGCTTGCGGTCGTTGATGTACCGCGCGGCCAGTTCCACCGCCGACTTGATCGCCTCGGTCGTATAGCGCAGTTCGTGGTGCTTTTCGAAGCTGGGCTTCAGCCCCATCAGGATCTTGATCGTGTCGGGCACGGTCGGCTCGTTCACATCGATCTTCTGGAACCGGCGGGACAGGGCGCGGTCCTTTTCGAAATGCTGGCGGAACTCCTTGTAGGTCGTGGAGCCCATGCAGCGCAGCTTGCCGCCGGCCAGCGCCGGCTTCAGCAGGTTCGACGCATCCATCGCCCCGCCGCTGGTCGCGCCGGCGCCGATGACGGTGTGGATCTCGTCGATGAACAGGATCGCGTCGGGATGCTCCTCAAGCTCCTTCACGACGGCCTTCAGCCGCTCCTCGAAGTCGCCGCGATAGCGGGTGCCTGCCAGCAGCGCCCCCATGTCCAGCGAATAGATGGTCGCGCCCTTCAGCACGTCCGGCGTCTCGCCCCGCGTGATCTTCAGCGCCAGCCCCTCGGCGATGGCGGTCTTGCCGACGCCCGGATCGCCCACCAGCAGCGGGTTGTTCTTGCGCCGGCGGCACAGGACCTGGATGCAGCGTTCCACCTCGTCGGCGCGACCGATCAGCGGGTCCACGTCGCCTGCCGCGGCCTTGCGGTTCAGATCGACGCAGTATTTGGCCAGGGCGGAATCGTCCTTGGCGCCCTGCGGCTGCTCGACCTTGGCCTGTTCGGCCTCGGCCCCCTGAACGGTGCGGTTTTCCGAAAACGACGGGTTCTTCGCCACGCCATGCGCAATGAAGTTGACCGCGTCGTAACGGGTCATGTCCAGTTCCTGCAGGAAATAGGCGGCGTTCGATTCACGTTCGGCAAAGATCGCGACCAGGACGTTCGCGCCCGTCACCTCGGTCCGGCCCGAGGACTGGACATGAATCGCAGCGCGCTGGATCACCCGCTGGAAGGCGGCCGTGGGCACGGCCTCGGACCCTTCGACATCGGTGATCAGGGTGGACAGGTCGTCTTCGATGAAGTCGTTCAGCAGGCGGCGCAGTTCGCCCAGATCGACGTTGCAGGCACGCATCACCTTGACGGCATCGAGTTCTTCGGTCAGCGCCAGCAGCAGATGTTCAAGTGTGGCAAGTTCATGGCGATGCTGGTTGGCCAGCGACAGCGCAGCATGGATCGCCTGTTCCAGGGTGGTCGAGAAGGACGGCACGGGCTCGGGCTCCTGTCGGTCGGCTGGCGGTCTGGGCTGCGGCCCACCTGACCAGTAGTGTCACGGTACGATTAAGAATTGGTGCATTCCGGCGCAGATCAAGCGGTATATCAACCCCGGCGCGCGGAATGGGTTGCGGTTGATCCAGATGTGATCGCGCGAAGCACCGTTTTCAAGCCGCGCTCAGCCCCGGAATGCGTCCTTTGCCGCGCGCAGGCGGGCGAATGCGGCCAGTGCGCCTTCGTCGGGGCGGGCCAGGTCGGGGGCGCGCAGGAAGGGGTTGGTGGCCCTTTCCTCGGCCAGCGTCGCGGGCGAACAGGGCTGCCGGCCTGCCGTCACCGCGTCGAGACGCGCCCGCAGCGAGGCATTGTCCGGATCCACCGACAGCGCGAAGGCGCCGTTCGACCGGCAATAATCGTGCCCCGAACAGACCAGCGTGTCGCCGGGCAGGGCGGCAACGCGGCTCAGGCTGTCCCACATCTGCGCCGCCGTGCCCTCGAACAGGCGCCCGCAGCCCATGGCCATCAGGCTGTCGGCGGTGAAAACCAGTTTCGATTCCGGCAGGTGATATGCCACATGACCGACCGTATGGCCGGGTACATCGATGACCTCGACCCGCTCTCCGCAGACCTCGGCCGTCTCGCCCGTGCGCAGCGCACGGTCCAGCGGCGGCAGACGTTGCGCGTCGGCGGCATTGCCCCAGACCTGCGCACCCGTGGCGGCCACGATTTCCGGCACGGCCTGGATATGGTCATCGTGGTGATGGGTCAGCAGGATCATGTCCAGCCGCCAGCCGCGGCGGTCAAGTTCGGCCAGGACCGGCCCGGCTTCCGGCGCGTCGACCAGCGCCGTCCGACCACCCGCATGAACCAGATATGCATAATTGTCCGTCAGGCAGCGGATCGTCACCAGTTCGGCCGGCATTGGCACCCCCCTTGCATCGTGTCATCCATCAGGTGACCCGAAACCCCGGCCCGAGGCAATGCATCACGACGTCATCGACCTGCGCGCATTCTATTACCAGCGGGCGTTGGGCCGGGTGGTGCAGCGCATCCTGCGCGACCGGCTGACGGCGCTGTGGCCGGCCGAACGGGTCTCGGGGATGACGGTGGCAGGTTACGGCTTTGCCGTGCCGGTGCTGCGCCCCTATCTGGCGCGGTCGCGGCGGGTGACGGCGCTGATGCCAGGGCCGCAGGGGGTGATGGCCTGGCCCGCCGGCGCCCCCAGCCACAGCGTGCTGTGCGACGAGGACGCCTGGCCGCTGGAAACCGGCAGCGTGGACCGGCTGGTCATGCTGCACGGGCTGGAAACCGCCGACAACCCGTCCGCCCTGATGGCCGAGGCTTGGCGGACCTTGGGGCCGGGCGGGCGGATGATCGTCATGGTGCCCAACCGCGCCGGGCTGTGGGCGCAAAGCGAGCGCACGCCCTTTGGCCTGGGTCGCAGCTACTCCCGCGGGCAACTGGACGCGCAGGCCCGCGCGGCGGGCTTTGTCACCGAACGGGCCGGGGCCGCGATCTATATCCCGCCCTCGGACCGCCGGTTCTGGCTGAAGAGCGCGCAGATGTGGGAACGC
>CALLYR010000178.1 GCA_937859005.1 uncultured Paracoccus sp.
TGGCGCAATGGGTGCTGGAGGGCGGGCTGCTGATCCGTTTCGCGGGGCCGCGCATGGCGGGGTCCGGCGCGCTGGCAGATGATCCGTTGCTGCCCGTGCGACTGCGCCCCGGCGGGCGCGACGCAGGCGGGGCGCTGAGCTGGGGGACGCCGCGCGGCATCGCCCCCTTTGCCGCGCAGGGGCTTTTCGCCGGGCTGGCCGTGCCCGATGATGTCACGGTGCGCGCCCAGCTTCTGCCCGAACCCGACCCCGATCTGCCCGCCCGCACCCTTGCGCAGCTGACCGACGGCACGCCGCTGGTCACGCGCGAGTTGCTGGGGCAGGGTCAGGTCGTCCTGTTCCACAGCAGCGCCAATGCCGACTGGACCAATCTGCCGCTGTCGGGGCTGTTCGTGCAGATGCTGGACCGGCTTGTGCAGTCGGCGCGCGCGACGGTGGCCGACGAGTCTGCGGCGGCGGACGAAGCCCCGCACTGGACGGCCGAGATAGTCCTGGACGGCTTCGGGCGGCCGCAATTGCCGGGGGCGCTGGCGCCCGTGCCGGCCGGGGATATTGCCACAGGACCGGGTCCGGGGGTGCCGGCCGGGGTCTATGCCGCAGGCGAGCGGCGGGTCGCGCTGAACGCGGGCGGGCCGCTGGTGCGGGCCGATTGGCCGGGCGCGACGGTCCTGAGCGGCGAGGCCCAGCCGGGGCTGGAACTGCGCGGCTGGCTGCTGGCCCTGGCCGCGATACTGCTGGCGGCGGATGCGGCGGGCAGCGGCTGGCTGGCCGGCACCCGGCGGCGGGCCCCCGCATGAGACGGCGCGGATTCCTGTTGGGCGGGTTGCTTTGGGCCGGGGGCGCAGGGGCGCAGGGAATGCCCGGCGATCCCGACCCCAGGCTGGTCGCGGCGGCGAACCGGCTGGCGCTGGCCTATGTGGTCACGGGCGACACCCGGCTGGACGAAATCTCGCGCCAGGGGCTTGAGGGGCTGTCGCAAGGGCTGACTTTGCGCACCACGGTCGAGCCGGGGCCGCCGGTCGCCATCGACCTGGACCGGGACGATCTGTCGATGCTGACCTTTCTGTACTGGCCTGTCAGCGATACGCAGCCGATGCCTTCGCCCCAGGCCTATGTGCGGTTGAACCGGTTCCTGCGGTCGGGGGGCGTGATCCTGTTCGACACCCGCGACGGCGATCTGGCGGGGACGGGGGCACCCGATGCCTCGGCCGCACTGCAGCGGCTGGCGGCGCCGCTGGAC
>CALLYR010000179.1 GCA_937859005.1 uncultured Paracoccus sp.
AGGAAGCCTTCCTTGTCGGCATCCAGGATGGCGACCAGGCCGCATTCGGGGATGTCCAGCCCCTCGCGCAGCAGGTTGATGCCGACCAGCACGTCATAGGCGCCCAGCCGCAGGTCGCGCAGGATCTCGATCCGCTCGATCGTGTCGATGTCGCTGTGCATATAGCGCACGCGGATGCCCTGTTCATGCAGGTATTCGGTCAGATCCTCGGCCATGCGCTTGGTCAGGGTCGTGACCAGCGTGCGGTATCCGGCCTTCGCCACCTGCCGCACCTCGTCCAGCAGGTCGTCCACCTGCGTCTCGACGGGGCGGATCTCGATCACCGGGTCCAGCAGGCCGGTGGGCCGGATGATCTGTTCGGTGAAGACGCCGCCGGTCTGGTCCAGTTCCCACTGGGCGGGCGTGGCCGACACGAACACCGACTGCGGGCGCATCGCGTCCCATTCCTCGAACTTCAGCGGGCGGTTGTCCATGCAGGACGGCAGGCGGAATCCGTGTTCGGCCAAGGTGAACTTGCGCCGGAAGTCGCCGCGATACATGCCGCCGATCTGCGGCACGCTGACGTGGGACTCGTCGGCAAAGACGATGGCGTTGTCGGGGATGAACTCGAACAGCGTGGGCGGCGGCTCGCCCGGCGCGCGGCCGGTCAGATAGCGGCTGTAGTTCTCGATCCCGTTGCAGACCCCTGTCGATTCAAGCATTTCAAGGTCGAAATTCGTACGCTGCTCCAGCCGTTGCGCCTCCAGCAGCTTGCCCTCGTCGGTCAGTTGCTTCAGCCGCTGGGCCAGTTCCGCACGGATGCCCCTGATCGCCTGCTGCAAAGTGGGGCGGGGCGTCACGTAATGGCTGTTGGCATAGATGCGGATCTGCTTGTAATCCGCCTCGCGCGCGCCGGTCAGAGGATCGAATTCGGCAATCGCTTCAAGCTCGTTGCCGAAGAAGCTGAAGCGCCAGGCGCGATCCTCGAGGTGGGCGGGCCAGACCTCGACCACATCGCCGCGAACGCGGAAGGCGCCGCGCTGAAAGGCGGTGTCCAGCCGCTTGTACTGCTGGGCGACCAGTTCGTTGATGAAGCCGCGCTGGTCATAGCTTTGCCCCACGACCATGTCCTGCGTCATCGCCGAATAGGTCTCGACCGAGCCGATGCCATAGATGCAGGACACCGAGGCCACGATGATGACATCGTCGCGTTCCAGAAGCGCCCGCGTCGCCGAATGGCGCATCCGGTCGATGGCCTCGTTGATCTGGGATTCCTTCTCGATATAGGTGTCCGAGCGCGGCACATATGCCTCGGGCTGGTAATAGTCGTAGTAGCTGACGAAGTATTCGACGGCGTTGTCCGGGAAGAAGCCCTTGAATTCGCCGTAAAGCTGGGCCGCCAGCGTCTTGTTCGGCGCCAGGATGATGGCCGGGCGCTGGGTCGCCTCGATCACCTTGGCCATGGTGAAGGTCTTGCCCGTCCCCGTTGCCCCCAGCAGCACCTGGTCGCGTTCGCCCGCCTGCACGCCCTGCACCAGTTCCGCGATCGCGGTGGGCTGGTCCCCTGCGGGGGCAAAGTCGGACTGCATGACAAAGCGCCGCCCGCCTTCCAGCTTGTCGCGGCGGCGTTCGGGGGTCAGCAGCAGGGGGACGGGGGCATTGGTGTTGTTGTGGGCCATCGCTGCCTCGGAGGTGGGATGGGGCATAGATCGGCGTTGACCCGCGCTGTTGCAAGGCGCACCCTCATGGGTGCCTGCGCCGGCCGCAGGGGCCGGCGCCACGGCTTCGCTGAGGGATGGGGATCAGTTCGACGGGGCGGTCGCCTCGAACACGCCGCAGGCGATCCGGTCGCCTGCATTGCCGGCAGGCTGACTGGTATAGTCGTCGGCATTGGCGTGGACGATGAAGGCCCCGCCATCGTCATCCATCACATCGGCCAGCTTTACCCCCGGCAGGAAGAATTCCTGGTTCACGGCGCCGTCGTCCTCGGCATCGACATTGGGAAGGTCGCCCGGATGCATGCCGTTTGCCGACATGACGCCATGTTCCTTGCCGCCCGCCAGATGACCCCCGGCGCTTTCGAAGGTCGGACCTTCGCATTTGCCGGTTTCGTGAATATGGACCGCATGGGGGCCATTGGGCAGCGAGGCGAGATGCAGGATCAGATGCAGCGCGCCGGACGCCGTGTCCGAAGCAGTCACACTGCCGTGTTCCGTGCCGTCGGCGCTTCTAAGGACTGCGGCCGCCTGATGGTTCCTGGAGGCGGATTCCGTCGCGGGAACAGTGGTGACCTCGCTGCCTGCCGCGGCATCGGCGGCGGGGGCGCTGTCGCCTGCTGGTGCGGCTGTCTGCGCGCTCGCGGCGAGGGGGGCCATGATCAGCGCGGCGCCCAGCAGCAGGCTGCCGATCCGCATGCGGCTGTCCGGCTGAAGCGTCAGGGCAAAGGATTTCGGGGCCATTCTTTTTTCCTCCGAGGGAATGAACAGGACTGCCGGTCCAACGCCCCTAGCGACCGCGCGTTCCGGGCGGGCAACGATTCATCCCCGGCTTGAAGGTGCCGGGCGGTTGCGGCATTACGGGACTGAACCAAGCCCAGGGGTCGCGCCATGCCCGTCCGCATCTATAAACCCGCCCGCAACGCCATGCAGTCCGGCACCGCCCGGACCAGGCGCTGGGTGCTCGAATTCCCCGCTGCGGACCCGCGCGCCATCGACCCGCTGATGGGCTGGACCAGCAGCGACGACACGCAGAGCCAGGTGCGCCTGCGCTTTGCCACCCGCGAACAGGCCGAGGCCTATGCGCAGGAGCAGGGCCTGGACTATATCGTGGTCGAACCGAACCGGCGCGCGCCTAACGTGCGCCAGCGCGGCTATGGCGAAAACTTTGCCACGGACCGGCGCGAGCCCTGGACGCATTGACTTGATGGACGACCCCTCGGGGCTGACGGTTGCTGCGGAAGACCCGCTGGGTGCCGATCTGGATCTGCTGTTCGACCGGCATGTGGCGGACATGCACGCCGACACGCCGCCCGAATCCATCCACATGCTGCCCCGGTCCGCGCTGGCCGCGCCGGGCATCGCGTTCCTCGTCATGCGGGATGGCGGGCGGCCCGTGGGCATGGGCGCCGTCAAGCGCATCGGCCCGAAGCATGGCGAGATCAAGTCGATGCATGTCCTGGCCGAGGAGAGGGGCCGCGGCCTGTCGCGCCGGCTGCTGGCGGCGCTGGTCGATCATGCGGCGGCGGCGGGATTCGGGCGGCTGTCGCTGGAAACCGGGGCGCAGCCCAGCTTTGCCGCAGCGCGCGGGCTTTATGCCGCCGAAGGCTTTGCGGAATGCGGCCCGTTCGAGGGCTATGGCCCCGACCCGAACAGCGTCTTCATGACCCGCAGCCTGCAAGCCTTGCGCGAGCGCGCGGTTTGACGCAGAAAACGGCGTCAGCGGCCCCGTAGCTCAACTGGATAGAGCAGGGACCTTCTAAGTCCAAGGTTGGGGGTTCGATTCCTCCCGGGGTCGCCAATGAAAAAGGGCCGGCGAAACGCCTGACACATTCCGTTCCGTAGGACACGCGGGGCTG
>CALLYR010000180.1 GCA_937859005.1 uncultured Paracoccus sp.
CGATGCGGTGCTGGGAGTGCTGGCGCATTCCGCGCTGGCGCTGGGGCTGGTCGCGGCCAGCCTGGCGCCAGGGGGCGGGCGCAATCTCGATTCTTTCCTGTTCGGAGACATCCTGTCGGTGACGCGCCCCGATGTTGGCTGGATCTGGCTGGGGGCGGGTGCGGTCGCGGCGCTGCTGGGCTGGCGCTGGTCGCGGCTGGTCACCAGTTCGGTGAACGAGGAACTGGCGATGGCGGCCGGCATCGACCCCGCGCGCGAGCGGCTGGTGCTGGCCGTGGCGCTGGCGGTGGTGGTGGCCCTGGGCATCCAGGTCGTCGGCGCGCTGCTGGTGTCGGCGATGCTGATCGTGCCGGCGGCGGCGGCACGGCCGGTGTCCGCCACGCCCGAACGGATGGCGGCTGTTGCCACGCTGATCGGGCTTGTGTCGGTCGCGGGCGGACTGGGGGCCAGCCTGTGGTTCGACACGCCCGCGGGCCCGTCGATCGTGGCCGTGGCGGCGCTGGTCTTTGCGGCGCTGGCGGGGTTCCGGCCCCGATAGATGCAGATCGGCAACAACGTGTCCGGCAAGGGCAGAGGTCAGGAACCGCCCTTTCGCCAAGGTGTTGGCGAATATGCAACAGTAGCCCCCAGCCGGCCCGAGGGATGCGACCATGGCGCTTTTCAACTTCGGGGCTTTGTGCAACTGTCGCCTCGATGCTGTCGGTCAAACGGCAGCCTTCAAAAAGTACGGAGCATGATCATGACCAAATTCGCTACCTTCGCTCTGGCCCTGGGCCTGTCGGCTTCGACCGCCCTGGCCGGTGGCTATGTCGCCCCCGTCGTCGACGTTGAACCCGTCGTCGTCGACACCAAGCCGGCTTCGACCAACGCTGGCCTGGTCGTTCCCGCCCTGCTGCTGCTGGGCGTGATCGCCGCCGTCGCGTCGGACGACGACGACGACGACACCACCGATGACGACGACGTCGCTGAATAATCTGACTCGGATCGGTACCGATCGGGGCCAGTCTTCGGACTGGCCCCTTTGGTTTCCGGCGCCTGCCTTTCGGGGCGGAATCCGTTCCGGCGCTGGTCTGCTGCCGGAACGCAAGCTGCCGGATTGTGCCGGATGCAAGGCGTGGCGGCTTCCGCAGCGCCGGTGGGCGGAACAGGGGGCTCACCCCTGAAAGACCTGTGCCGGAACCTGTGCCGCGCAGGAACGGACTGCCCGGATCGGTTTGCCGGGTGCCTTGACACGGGCAAAGGCGTCTCTGCGCTGGATACCGCGGGCACACACATCCTTCCTGCGTCGCCCAGGGCTGATGCGGGAACGGAACGGAGCGGGGCAGGGCACCCGCTTGCACTTTGCGGCTTTCTTGCCGCGGCTGGTTCATCCATCACGAACAAGGTTCGGACAGCTGGTCCGAACCACGGCCGAAGGGGTGTGGCGCCCTTCCGGCAGACCGATGCCTGCCATCTTCACCACGGAAAGGACCCGGCCGCAGTCCCGGCTTTCCGCCGCTGGCGATTTCAGCGTTGCGGGCAAGGCTCGACGCCGGTCAGATACTCCTCTGCATGGCCGCCGACTGCGTTTCTGCAGCGCCCGGCTTGTGGCTGCGCCCTGTGAAATCGGACACCGCGGCCCGTCGCAGGGGCGGATAGCCCTTGGCACGCCGAGGGCCATCAGCATGGCAAAGGACTGCGCCCCCCTGCAGTCCCGCCCCGATGGCAGGCCGATGTTCCGTCCAGCCACGGTTGCCGCCGCAAGCCTCTTTTCGTGGCGCATGAGGGGCGGGACACGACAGGGGTGACCGGACGCTTTCAGGGCAGAACCCCCACGTGCCGGGGACGGGGATTTCATGGGCAAACCCGGCCAGGAAGGGCCTTGAAGGAAACCGCGCAGCGTCGGCCCTGGAGCCAGGAATACAACGCCACCCTCTTGTCCCGCAGTCCCCCGCAGATGCCGAAGGAACGGGCACTCGCGCCCTTGTGACCTGTCAGCCGGCCCGCGCCAGAAACCCGCCCGGCAGGCGTGTGACACGGCCATCCAGTTCCAG
>CALLYR010000181.1 GCA_937859005.1 uncultured Paracoccus sp.
CGGCGACCAGTGCGAGAACTGCACCAAGCAGCTTGACCCGACCGACCTGATCGACCCGCGCAGCGCGATTTCCGGCTCCACGAATCTGGAAATCCGCGAGACCCGGCATCTTTACCTGCGCCAGTCGGCGCTGCGGGGGCAGATCGCGGACTGGATCGACGGCAAGACCGACTGGCCGGTGCTGACCACCTCGATCGCGAAGAAATGGCTCAATGACGGCGAGGGGTTGCAGGACCGCGGCATCACCCGCGACCTGCACTGGGGCATCCCGGTGAAACGCGGCGACCGGCCCTGGCCGGGGATGGAGGGCAAGGTCTTCTATGTCTGGTTCGACGCGCCCATCGAATATATCGCCGCCACCGCCGAATGGGCGGACGCGCAGGGCCAGGGCGACGCCGCATGGCTGCGTTGGTGGCGGCTGGACCGGGGCGCGGATGACGTGACCTATACCCAGTTCATGGGCAAGGACAACGTGCCCTTCCACACCCTGTCCTTCCCGGCCACGATCATGGGCTCGGGCGAGCCGTGGAAGCTGGTCGATTACATCAAGTCCTTCAATTACCTGAACTATGACGGCGGGCAGTTTTCCACCTCGCAGGGGCGCGGCGTGTTCATGGATCAGGCGCTGTCGATCCTGCCGGCCGATTACTGGCGCTGGTGGCTGCTGTCCCACGCGCCCGAAGGCTCGGATTCCGAATTCACCTGGGAAAACTTCCAGACTTCGGTGAACAAGGATCTGGCGGACGTGCTGGGCAATTTCGTCAGCCGCATCACCAAGTTCTGCCGGTCCAAATTCGGCGAAACCGTCCCTGCGGGCGGCGAATGGGGCGACGAGGAACGCGCCCTTGCCGATGCCCTGACCACCCGCATCAATGCCTATGAAACGCATATGGCCGCGATGGAGGTCCGCAAGGCGGCAGCCGAACTGCGCGCGATCTGGGTGCTGGGCAACGAATATCTTCAGACCGCCGCCCCCTGGGCCGCCTTCAGGACCGATCCCGACAGGGCGGCGATGCAGGTGCGGCTGGGGCTGAACCTGATCCGGCTTTATGCGGTGCTGTCGGCGCCCTTCATCCCGTTCGCGGCGGATGCGATGCTGGCCGCCATGCGGACCGCCGACCGCGGCTGGCCCGACGATGTCGAGGCCGCGCTGACGGTGCTGGAACCCGGCCATGCCTTCGAGGTGCCGGAGGTGCTGTTCGCCAAGATCACCGACGAGAGCCGTGCCGAATGGCAGGAACGGTTCAAGGGCATCCGCGACTGAGGGGAACGGGCGGACCACCCGTCAGCGCCGAATCCCCTTGCGACAGATCGCCGCAGGGTTGCGTGGCCAAGACATGCGTCGCTGCGGGGAAATGAGGGGGTCCGGCCCCCCGACCAGCCCCCCTCACCCCTTTCGCGCGCCACCACTGCACGCGATCGGATACGGCCCTGGCCTTTGGGCCACGTCGCATCATTGTCATGACAGCGCGCTCTGCACAAACACGCAATGCAAAAGGTTTTAGGCAAACCGCTTGGTCTTGATCGCTGGGCAGGCTATCCCCGCCGCAAACATCTGCCCGAGGAAGGACATGACCCAGCGCCTGCATCTGGTCTTTGGGGGCGAGTTGGTCGCCACCGGCTCGACCGAGTTCCGCGACACCAGCGCCATCCATGTCGTCGGGATCTTTCCCGACTATGCGTCCGCCTATTCCGCTTGGAAGACCGAGGCGCAGCGCACCGTGGACAGCGCCCAGACCCGCTATTTCATCGCCCATCTGCACCGGCTGCACGACGAGGCGCGCGAAACCAGCCCGACCGGGGAACTGGGAGCCTGACCGGCCGCGCGCCATGACGGGGGTCGGCGATCTGGCGTCCTGGCTGCATCTGCGCAAGCCGCGATCCGATGCTGGGCCGGCCGATCCCGTCATCCCGGCAGGCGACGGGCCGCTGGTGCTGCTGTGCGGGGACGCGGCGGCCCTGCCGGGGCTGACGCAGGCGCTGCGGCGCGCGCGGCCGGGGCTGCGGCTGGGCACGCTGGGACCGATGGCGGT
>CALLYR010000182.1 GCA_937859005.1 uncultured Paracoccus sp.
CGTTGATCAGGCTGGACTTGCCCACGTTCGACCGGCCGGCGAAGCAGACCTCGGGCCGGTCGGCGGGGGGCAGGCCGTTCATCGCGACCACGCCCTTGACGAAATCGACCGGACCCGCGAACAGCAGCCGCCCGGCCTCGGCAGCCTCGGGGGCCGGTTCGGGGGCGGGGGGAAAGGCGACCTTCACAGCAACTCCACCCTGTCGCCGGGCCGGATCGCGCCGGGCGCCGTGACCTCGGCATAGATGCCGAAATCGGCGCTGTGAAAGGCCGCGGTCAGTTCGCGCGGCATGTCCCCGTCCAGACGCCCGGTGTCGGTGTTCGCGCTGGTCGCGGCGCAGCGCCCGATCAGCGAACGGACCTTGAATTCGGCCTTGCCGATCCGCAGCGGCATCTGTTTCAGTTCGTTTTCATGAAAGGGCGGCCAGCCGTCGATCCACAGATTGGCCCGCCAGCGCGGCAGGCCCAGCGGGCGGCCCAGCCGAGATTCGACCGCGGCCAGCGAGGACAGCGACAGGATCGAGACATAAGGTTCGCGCATATCCGTCAGCGCCTGCGGGCCTTCGGCCAGACGGGCGGCGGGGGCCTTGCCCGAATCGGCCCAAAGGGGTTCCAGCCAGTCGATCAGCGGACCGTCGTCGCCCGCGGGATCGAAGCGCAGCGTGGGCCGTTCGGGATGGGTCAGCACCAGCATCTCCTCGTGCCAGCCGCCGCGCACGGCCTGCAGCGAGGCCGCCGCGGCCCCGCGCAGGAATGCCGTCTTGGGCAACCAGCGGTGCAGCGCGCCGTCCACGATCTGCCCCGGCATGTCCCCATGCAGGACGGCGAAACGGCGGTCGCCGGGCAGGGGCTGCCCGGCGGTCAGACTGACCTCATCCAGTTCCTCGCCCCCGATCGCCTTGACCGGATAGCGGAAGATGCGGGCCAGCCGTGCCGTCACTTTCGCGGTCCGCGGCTGGGCAGGCCCGAACGGATGTTGCCGAACAGATTCGGCCGGTGCCCGTGCATCGACATGATCGTGTATTGCTGGACGATGGTGATGACGTTGTTGGTGATCCAGTACAGCACCAGTCCCGAGGCGAAGCCCCCCAGCATGAACATGAAGATCCACGGCATCCAGGCAAAGATCATCTTCTGCGCCGGATCGGCGGGGGCGGGGTTCAGCTTCTGCTGCAGCCACATGCTGATGCCCAGCACGATCGCCAGCAGCGGCAGCGAGAACGAATGCAGCATCGTTCCCTGCGCCGGCGCCGCAAAGGGCAGCAGCCCGAACAGGTTCAGCAGGCTGGACGGATCGGGCGCCGACAGGTCGCGGATCCAGCCGATCCACGGCGCGTGACGCAGTTCCAGCGTGACGAAGATCACCTTGTAGAGCGAGAAGAAGATCGGGATCTGCAGCAGCATCGGCAGGCAGCCCGCGGCCGGGTTGACCTTTTCCCGCTTGTAGAGCGCCATCACCTCCTGCTGGTATTTCATCCGGTCGTCGCCGGTGCGCTCCTTGATCGCCTCCATTTCCGGCTGCAACTCGCGCATCCGGGCCATCGAGACATAGGACTTGCGCGCCAGCGGGAAGACCAGCGCCTTCAGCACGAAGGTCAGCGCGATGATCGCCCAGCCCATATTGCCGATCAGGCCGTGCAGCCAGTGCAGGACGCGGAAGATCGGCTTGGTCAGGAAATAGAACCAGCCCCAGTCGATGGAATCGACGAAACGGTCGATGCCCTTCGTTTCCTGATAGCGGTTGATGACCTCCCATTCCTTGGCGCCGGCGAACAGATAGCTGGCAGAACTAACCTGGGCGCCGGGCGCCACGGTCTGCATCGGCAGGCGGGTCTCGGTCTGATAGATGTCGGCCCCCGGCGCGTATTTCACGACCGAGGTGAAGCTTTGTCCCGGCGCCGGGATCAGCGTCGTCATCCAGTATTTGTCGGTAAAGCCGATCCAGCCGTTTTGCGCGACCTGCATGATTTCGGCCGGCCCTTCGGGCCCGCTGGCGTCGAGCTTGACGATGTCCTTGTATTTCTCCTCGACCAGTTCCCCGTCGGTCATGCCGACCGCGCCTTCGTGCAGGACGAAATAGTTCTGGGTGTCGGGTTGGCCGTGGCGCGCAAGGATGCCATAGGGCGCGGCCGAAAACGGTGTCCCGGCAGTGTTTTCAAGGCTTTGCGTGACGGTGAACAGGAACCGGTCGTCCAGTTCGAACGTGCGGCGGAAGATCTGGCCTGCGCCGTTGTCCCAGGCCAGCGTGACCGGCTGTCCGGGGGCCAGCGTGCCGCCGCTTTCCAGCGTCCACAGCGTTGCGGGCGTGGGGACCAGCGCCGGATCGGTGCCGGGGCCGGGCAGCCAGCCATAGACGGCGTAATAAGGTTTCTGCACCACCAGTTCGACATCGGCGCCGGGCGCCGCGGGGGTGCCGGTGGTTTCCACCCGCGGCTGCGCGGTGGGCGACAGCAGCCGCACGAAGGGCGAGTTCGGGTCCAGCGTCTCGCGATAGCCGGTCAGCAGCAGGTCGTCGATCCGCCCCCCCGCCAGCGAGATCGAGCCTTCCAGCGCGGGCGATCTGATCGCCACCCGTCCTGCCGCCAGCACGGGATCGTCGGGCGACCCGCTCAGCGGCGGGGCGGCGGCGGCCTGTCCGGCAGGGGTTGCGGGTGCGGCCGGCGCGGGGAGCTGGGACGCGGCGGTCTGATCGGCGGGCGCGGGCACGGGCGGCTCGGGCGCGAAGAAGGCATACCAGCCGATCATCACCAGGGCGGACAGCACCATGGCAAGAATCAGGTTGCGATTGTTGTCGTCCATCCGAGGACCCCGGCGGTTTGGGGAAATACGCGCCGCTTCAATCGGACCCCCCTGCAAAGGTCAAGCGGAATTGGCCTTCCGCATCCGATGCGGCCCCGGTCAGATCGGGGTGACGACGCGTTCGGCGTAAAGGCGGGCCACATCGTCGGGGCGGCACAGTTCGGTCGCGGGCGTCATGCAGGTGGCCGCCGCTGCCGCCGCGCCCAGTCCCAGCGCATCGGGCACCGGCCAGCCGCGCGCCAGTCCCAGCGCATAGCCCGCAACGAAGCTGTCGCCTGCGCCGACCTTGCTGACGACGCGGACGGGCGGCGCCTCGGCGTGCCAGCGGCCCTCGGGGCTGGCGACGATATTGCCGTCCGCGCCCCGCGCGACGATCACCGCCCGCGCCGCGCCCGACGCGGCCAGTTCGGACGCGAAATCCGCCGTATCGGCCCGGCTCGGCAGATCCCGGCCGGCCAGCCCCTGTCCCTCGGCCTCGTCCATGCGCAGCACGTCCACCGGCGCGTCCCGCCCCGCGGCCACCGTGGCCAGCGCCGCCCCCGATGTGTCCACGAACAGCCGGCTGCCGGTCCCCCACAGCCGCGCCGCCAGCAGCGCCGCGAATTCGGCCGGCACACCCGGCGGGTTCGACCCCGACAGGACCACGATGCCGTCGGGCCGCGCGATCGACACCACCGCGTCCAGCGCCTGCCGCACGTCGATCGGGTCCCATTCCGGGCCCGGCAGGACGAAGCGATACTGTTCCCCCGTGCCGCGGTCGGTGACGGCCATCGAATGCCGGGTTTCGCCCGGCCCGTCCAGGCGCACGACCGGCAGGCCTTCCTCGGCCAGCAGATCGCACATCCGCTTGCCCGTGGGGCCGCCCAGCGCCACCAGCGCGGTCGAGCGCCCGCCCATCCGGGCGATCGCCCGGCTGACGTTGATCCCGCCGCCGCCGGGATCGACCGTGGGCGCATCGCAGCGCAGCTTGAGTTCCGGCACCACTTCATCGACGCTGGTCGAAAGGTCCAGCGCCGGGTTCAGCGTGACCGTCAGGACCGGCGCCTGTCCTGCTCTTACCGCTGGCGTCATTCCCACCACCGGTCGATGCGGGCGATGTCGTCGTCGGACCAGCCGAAATGATGCGCCAGTTCATGGACCACCACATGGCCGACCAGCGCGCCCAGCGTCACGTCGCCCCGTTCCGCCCATTCGTCCAGGATCGGCCGGCGGAACAGCCAGACCGTGTCGGGGAAATGCTGCGGATCGCTGACGGTCTTTTCCGTCAGCGGCACGCCGTCGTAAAGCCCGGTCAGTTCCAGCGGATCGTCGATTTCCAGCTCGTCCAGAACGTCCTCGCCCGGCAGGTCATCGACCCGCAGGATCACGTCCAGCGCGTGGCCCGCAAATTCTGAGGGCAGGCCCGCGATCACCTCGCGCGCCATCGCCTCGATCTGGTCTGCCGTGGGCGCAGTCGCTTCGGTCCAGTCGGGCATGGCAGGCTCTCCCACTTGCGGTGTCAGGCCCCGATATGGACAAAAACGCCCGCCTGTGAAAGAGCGTGACCACCCAAGGAGACGCCGATGACCACCACCCGCTTCGCGCCCTCGCCCACCGGCCGCATCCATGTGGGCAACCTGCGGACCGCGCTGATGAATTACCTGATCGCGCGCAAGGCGGGGGGGAGGTTCATCCTGCGGCTGGACGATACCGACCGCGAACGGTCGAAGCAGGAATACGCCGAAGGCATCCGGCGCGACCTCGAATGGCTGGGCCTGACCTGGGACCGGATCGAGCGGCAGTCGGACCGGCTGGACCGCTATGCCGAGGCCGCAGACCAACTGCGGGCCGCGGGACGGCTTTACGAGGTGTTCGAGACGCCGACCGAGCTGGACCTGAAGCGCAAGAAACAGCTGAACATGGGCCGTCCGCCCGTCTATGACCGCGCCGGGCTGAACCTGTCCGACGAGGACAAGGACCGGCTGCGGGCCGAGGGGCGCGAGGGTTACTGGCGGTTCAGGCTGGATCAGGAACGGATCGAATGGCCCGACGGCATCATCGGCGACGTATCGATCGACGCGGCGTCCGTCAGCGATCCGGTGCTGATCCGGGCGGACGGGCAGGTGCTCTATACCTTCGCATCCTCGGTCGATGACGTGGACATGGGCGTGACCGACATCGTGCGCGGCGCCGACCATGTGACCAATACCGCGACCCAGATCCAGATCATCCGCGCGCTGGGCGGCCAGCCGCCGCGCTTTGCCCATCACAGCCTGCTGACCGGCCCCCAGGGCGAGGAACTGTCCAAGCGGCTTGGCACGCTCAGCCTGCGCGACCTGCGCGAACAGGGCGTCGCCCCCGAGGCGCTGTTGTCGCTGATGGCGCGGCTGGGGTCGAACCAGCCGGTCGAGTTGCGCATGACGCTGGACGAACTGGCCGAGGGGTTCGATCTGGGCCAGTTCGGCGCCTCGCCCACGAAATTCGACGCAGCCGACCTGTGGCCGCTGACGCGCGAGCGCAACCAGCATCTGCCGTTCGATGCCGTGCGCGAGCGGATCAGGGCGCTGGGGGTGCCGGACGGGATCGCCGAACGCTTCTGGACGGTGGCGAAGGCCAATATCACCACGCTCGACGATCTGGCGCCGTGGTGGACGCTGATGCGCGACGGGGCGGACCCGGCGGTCGCGCCCGAGGACGCCGATTTCGTGGCGCAGGCGATGGCGATGCTGCCCGCCCGCCCGTGGACAGACGCGACCTGGGGCGAATGGACCAATGCGGTCAAGGCCGCGACGGGCCGCAAGGGCAAGGGCCTGTTCATGCCGCTGCGCAAGGCGCTGACCGGCATGGACCATGGCCCGGAAATGGGCGAACTGATGCCGCTGTTGCAGGTGGTCCGGGCCGCCCAGCGCGACGAAAACGCCTGACCGGGCCGCCGCAGGGTGCGGGGGTCCCCGCACCATTCCGGCGCGGCCCCTGAAGGTGCGTGGAAACCACGCACCCTACGGGTCCAGCGATCTGGCGCGGTCCCTGTTTGTGGCCACATCCTGCGGCGTCGGCGCGAATGCGGTCGTGGCCTGTTTCCCTTGCGGGAATCCCCAAGCGGGCACCGCATTCTTGTGATTGTGCAAAGACGGGCGGTTCAGCCCACCTTGAAGCCGGGCGGAATCCGGTCCTCGCCCGTCAGGATCAGATCGGCCATGATCCCGGCCACCGCGGGGGCCATGCCGAAGCCGATCTTGAAGCCGCCGTTCGCCACGAAATGCCCCGGCCGCCCCGGCCACGGCCCCAGCAGCGGCGCGCGGCTGACGGCACGCGGCCGGATGCCCGCCCAGCGGTCCACGACGGCGGCACCCTCCAGCGCCGGGCACATGGCGCAGGCGCGGCCGATCAATGCCTCAAGCTGGTCATCCGTGCTGTGGCCGTCGGTGAAGTCGCGTTCGGCGGTGGAGCCGACCGCGACCGTGCCATCGGCATGGGGAACGACATGCAGCCCGTCCGCGAAGACCTGCGGGGCGTCGGGGGCGGCGTATTCCAGCAGCGCCGACTGTCCCTTGACCCCGCTGCCGGCCAGACGGCCAAGGTCCGCGCCCAGCGCCGCCAGCCCCTGGGCCCCTGTGGCCCAGATCACCGGCACATCGTCCCGATGTGCATCGGGGTGCTGCGGACCCGCGCCCTCGACGACCTTGGCGCCCGCGCCCCGAATCGCGGCGGCCAGCGATTCGCCCGCGCGGCGGGGCGA